>CAJYBN010000210.1 GCA_913064925.1 uncultured Peptococcaceae bacterium | reverse complement strand
CAGCGCCAGCGGCCGGCTGGACACCGGGCATCCCCGGGTGCGGTTCAACAGCGACAGGAAGACTGCAGAATATGTGCTGGTGCCGGCAGAGGAAAATGGTGCCGGCCGGGATATAGTGGTGACGCAGAAGGACATCAGCGAAATCCAGCTGGCCAAGGCGGCTATTGCCGCCGGCATACAGGTGCTGCTGGCGCAAACCGGGCTGCAATACACAGATATTGACAGGATGGTTGTGGCCGGAGCTTTTGGTACCCACCTGCAGCTGGAAAGTGCCATCGCCGTTGGCATGCTGCCCGATTTGCCGCTGCAGCGCTTTCAACAGGTGGGCAATGCGGCCGGCGCCGGGGCCAGGATGATTCTCCTGTCGGCCGCCGAGCGCCGGCGGGCGGTGGAAATTGCCAGGCAGATTAAATATATCGAGCTGGCGGCAAGGCCCGAGTTCAGCAACAGCTTTTTAAGCCAGACCAGGTTTCCCGGCTGAAATTTGGTCGGCCAGCTGGTAGATTTGTCGCAGTCTCTCCAGCTGATCGGCGCTGGAGATGCCGCAGGCCGAGGCCAGAATGAGCGGGCGGCTATGAGAAAGCCCGGCGATGTACTTCCTGATATCCGCCGCCTGCTCGTCCACTGCGCCCGGCCCCATCAGCCAGGCGGCCTGGATGCCGCCCAGCAGGATGGTGCCTTCCGGCAATTTCTGGTCCAGCTCGGCCGGGGGCATGGCCTCGGGTTCCAGGTTGAAAACCGTAAAGCCTTCGGCCACCAGAAGGGGCAAAATGGCTGTAACCTTGCCGTCCGAGTGAAAACCCACCGGCCGGCCGGCAGGCAAGGATTCTTTTAACTGTCGGTACAGGGGCAGAAGGGCGCTCTGGAACTGGGCGGGGGAAAAGTATGGCCCGGCGTTGTAGGCGATATCATCGCACAAGAGCAGCAGGTCGGCGCCGGCCCGGGCGGCGGAGGTCAGTTCGGCTGCGGCCTGTTCAGCGGTTTTCTCAAAACGCTCCGGCAGGCAGTCGGGCTGCGCAAACCAGTAGAGCACTTCCATGAAGCCGTGCCGGGCCACGGCCCGCTCAAAGGGACCGTCCACGGTCACGCCGCAGAGCAGGCCGGCGGCGCGGGCCTTTTGCACCAGCCGCTCCATGGCGCCGCCCTGGACGGGCAGGCTTTCCAGCGGGCTGGTGTAACTGAAAAAGCAGATGTCCGCGTCCAGGTCGGCGCCGAGGGCTATTAAAGATTCCTGCTTGGGCGAAAGACCAATTTCGCGCAGAACTTCCCCGGCGATCCACAGCTCGCCCCGGGGAATTTTTCTTTTTGTTGTTTTTAATAAGCGGTTATATGATTTACCCATAACATACCTCTTTGAATATGGATGGCCGGGTGCACTTTCACGTTTACCCCGGCAAACTGTTCCCGCACCCGGGCCACCTGCTCCTGCAATAACCATTATACCACCTGCGGGAACCCCGGCTGTCAAGGCCCCCCTAACGGCGCCGCCTTTTAAACCCTCTAAGGCTCACCAGGGAATATATCTCCCGTTTAGCTCAACTTCCCGTATTTTAGTGATATTATTTTTGTCTTTGATGCTATAGGTAGTGGCCCGGGTGGTGATTTCCCGCGGCGGGGGATATATATCAATTTCTTCTCTTATTTTTTTGCCGCGGTAAAAATCATGGTGCGTGCTCCCGATAACAACCAGGTGCTCGTTATCAACATAAATCTCAAGCGGCTTAAAGCCTTCATCAAATGCCAGGGTATTAATCACCTTCATATCTTCCGCGGGATAAGCCTTGGTGATGATAACTCCCGCATCATTGACCTGGTAGATGTATTCCCCGTCGGTCTTTGCCAGGTCAGCTTCGTCCACACCGGCAACTTGTACATTGGTAGTGGAATGAGCGGGTTTTCCTGCGGCTGATTTCTGCGCAAGGCCTCCTGCAGTTTCTACCACCATTAAACGATATCTGAACCCTTGTTTATTTGACTCGGCCAGGAGTTTTTTCAAGTTCTCCAGAGATCCTACTGCAGGCAGTTCTTCTTTTTGCATAATGACCGGCTTTTCCGCGGCCGTTGAAATAACGGCCATAATCAATACCAGGGCAATAGCTATAAAAATATATAATATAAAGGGATTTTTTTCATGTTCCACACCTCCGGCAGGTCTTTATAGCTTAGACGCACCGGCATTTTTTTTGTTTCCTAAAAAGGTGAAAAAACGTGAACATCTGGTATGCAAAAGAAAGCCGGGGGTTCTCGCAAAGTTGATTTTTGATGGGGAGGCAGGAAACCCTGTGCGAACAGCGAAGTGTAGCAATACACCGTGCCGTGAATAAACTCGAAAAAAATAATTCCCCTCGGGGGAATTGAAGCAGTGTCGGCTTGTCATAAGCCGGATTCCAGTTTATTGCTAAGACCTAACACTTGAAAAATAAAGGGGGTTTGCCAAACAATGCCATTTTGTCAGGTTAAAGGAGTTGATATACACTACATAGCTGCGGGCAGTGAAGCCAATAAGAGCAAAAGCGTAGTTTTTATTCACGGTGCCGGCGGCAACGGGAAGCGCTGGTCTTATCAGCTAAAAGCTGTCAGTGATGAGCACTATTTCGTGGCCCTGGATCTACCGGGACACGGGCAGTCGGGAGGGAACCCCTGCGAGCAGATTTTTCTTTACCGGGAGTGGGTAAAGGAATTTCTGGATGCCATGGGGATTGGTAGTGTGGTTGTCGCCGGGCATTCTATGGGCGGGGCGATTGCCCAAGACCTGGCTGTAAAATATCCGGAGATGATCAAAGGCTTAATTTTGGTGGCGACGGCGGCGCGCTTTAAAGTTGACCCTGCTCGGTTAGAAGCCCTTGCCCGCGGAGAAAAATACAGGCCGGAGTGGGTAAGGCTTAGCTTTTCTTCATCAGCGCCGGCGGAGTTGTTGGATGAGTTCGTCGCGGAATCTCAAAAGACTGACCCCGGCTTGTACTACATCGATTTATTAGCCTGTAACCGTTTTGTCATGGATAAACTCAACGAAATACAGGTTCCGACTTTAGTGATTTGTGGCACTGAAGATGTCTCACTCCCCCGGAATTTTCCAACTTTTTAGTTGAGAAAATCACAGGTGCCAAGCTCGTTCTTGTTGAAAGGGCGGCACATAACGTAATGATTGAGCATCCTCAGGTTGTAAACAAGGCAATCGCCGAGTTTATATCAAGCATAAATTAGCTTTATTGAAGCTGTTTAAGGATGCTTGTTCACTTTGGCCCACTACCCGCGTTCTTATCCTAAACCTGAATTTTTGCTGTATGGCGCAGGGGTTTTCCGCTCAGGAAATTGACAATTTCCCCGGCAATTATTTTTGCCGCCTTTAGCGGCGCGGCCTCTGTCTTGCCCCCC
This sequence comes from uncultured Peptococcaceae bacterium, assembly GCA_913064925.1. GTDB lineage: Bacteria > Bacillota > Desulfotomaculia > Desulfotomaculales > Desulfallaceae > CAJYBN01. Next base: position 1,026 of record CAJYBN010000210.1, on the reverse strand, counting down.
AGGTGGGGGGTCAGGACCACGTTGTTAAGGGTAAAAAAAGGATGATCCGGCGGCGGGGGTTCCGAAATTAAAACATCCAGCGCCGCGGCCCGGATCTTTTTTTCTTTTAAAGCGCGGTAAAGGGCATCCTCATCTACCAGTTCACCCCGGGCCGTGTTGATCAAGCAGGCCGAGCTTTTCATCATCTCCAGCTGGGGTGTGCCAATTAAACCAAATTTTTCGGGAGTGGGCCGGGTATGGAGGCTGACAAAATCGGAAGATGACAGGAGTTCTTCTAAAGTTACGGGCCGGCCGCCCGCGGCAAGAATTTCAGCCGGATCCACATGGGGACTGTGTGCGAGGAGGTTCATACCAAAGGCCTGCGCCCGTACCGCCACCCGGCGACCGACCTGCCCGAAACCGATAATGCCCAGGGTTTTCCCGGCCAGTTCTAACCCCTCCAGCCGGCTGCGGCAATCATACTGCCAGGCGCCGGCCCCCAGGCGGCTTACAAGACGGCAGGTTTCTCCCAAATTGCGGGCCAGAAAAAGCAAAAGGGCTATGGTTAAATCGGCGGTAGAGTCGGCCGCCCGCCCCGGGGCACACACCACAGGAATCCCCCGGCTTAAGGCCGCCTGGACATCCACATTCACCGGGTGTGCCCGGGCACAGGCAATCAGGCGCAACCGGGATGCGCCCTCGATCACCTCTTTAGTCACGGGCGCTTTGTGCACCGCTAGAATGTCGGCCCCGGCTAGTTTACCGGCCAGTTCCGCCGGAGAACCGTAAAACTCCTTGACCCCTTTTCCATCCACCGGGGCGGGGTCAATGCTTTTATGCCCCAAGCCTATATTCAATACTGTTATGGCCACCGGCCACCCGGCCAGTGCCGCAGGCAATTCCCGCCGCAAAGCCCCCGCGGTAAGGGTCCCGTCATCCACAAGATACAGGTGCATGGCTCCGCCTCCCCTTTATTACTCCCAGGGTTGGAAATTCGTTTTTCCGGTGATAAATCCTGCCAGGTTATACTTCACTTAATTAAAGCAA
>CAJYBN010000209.1 GCA_913064925.1 uncultured Peptococcaceae bacterium | reverse complement strand
TCCTACGTGTTCCACCCTTACTCCCTGGTGAAGGACCACCGCACCGGGGTGGAGGTGGGCAACGTAGAGGCGGTTATGGACGGCGCGCTGGACGAGTTTATCGAGGCATACCTGCGCAAGACGGCCCGGGACTAGCCCCGGGCCGTCTTGCGCGGCCGCCGGGGAGCCGCGCGGCCCCGCGCGAACCCGTTTCTTCTTTATAGCGGTAAGGTGCTCCGGTGTCGCGGCGATCCGGTGGTTTTCCAAATTGCGGAGCGAAAATTGCGGAGCGACGGAGGAAGCTACCGGATTGCCAGGTGCGAGTTTGGGTAAAGGCACTTTTAGTGAGCGGGGCCGGTGGTCCCCGCTGCGTTCCAAATCTAAGCGCAAAACCAATACGCGGGGGGTGAGTACGACGAAAACCGCACAGGCAGCGCAGAACATACAAGCCGCGCGGGGTGCCGCGGCCGGCAGCGGCCCGCAGGCCGTGCGGGCGCAGGTGACCGGGGCGGTGCCAAGCCTGCGCACCGACTACCACGTGCACCCCAACTATTCCATCGACGCCCAGCCTTTCACCATCCGGGACTACTGCTGCCGGGCCGTGGAACTGGGGCTGGCGGAAATCTGCTTTACCACCCACGTGGAATTCGACCCGGTGCGGTACCACATTGATAACTTCGTCATGCTCAACGGCCGCCGGCACCCGGTCCGGGACCTGGCTTGGCTGGACGCCTATTTCCGGGAGATAGAGGAGGCGCAGCGGGAGTTCTGTTACACTGGGCTCAAAGTGAAGACCGGCGTGGAAATTGGGTACGACCTGGGCCTGGAGGAAGACATTGCCAGGCTGCTGCAGTACCCCTTTGATTATGTACTGGGCGCCATCCACTGCCTGGACCACATCGCCATTTCCTCCATGCAGGAAAGCCCCCGCTACTTTGCCTCCCGCAGCCTGGACCGCATGCGGGACGAGTACTTTCACGTGGTGCGCAGCGCCGTGCAGACCGGCTTTTTCCACAGCCTGGCCCACGTAGACTTGTACCGCCGCTACGGCATCAGGCATTACGGCGAGAAAATACTTACCGTGCACCGCGGGGTCATCGAGCCCATCCTGGAGGAAATGGCCCGCCGGGGTATGGGGCTGGAAATCAACACCTCCAGCCTGCGCCGGGGGATCACCGAGTTTCACCCGGCGCGGGAGATCATCCAGCTGGCCGCGCAGGCGGGGATAACCGTCTTTACCGTCGGCTCCGACGCCCACCGCCCGGAGGACCTGGGTGATCACATTGACGAAGCTCTGGCCCTGCTGGACCGGTACGGCCTGCATAACCACGTTTTCACCGCGGGACGCGCCGTGCCCTGTTCCGCCGCTGAAGCAGAATGCCGGGCCTAGTTGCACCCGCTGCACCCAGGCTGTAGGTTGAGATCTCCGCGCTGCTTTCCTACCAGGGTGGCGGGCAAGCTGGCGAACAAGGTAGTGGAGTTTTTCGGGCTGGAAGGCGGCAGGAGAAAAAAACGGGGCAACAGGTGGAAAGTATTACCCTTTCCCCGCGCGAGCGAGAAGTGGCCGCCCTAATGGCGGCGGGGTTGAGCTAATGGCTAATCTATCGTGTTAGGACATTACGAATGCGACTCCCGTCGCATAAAAAGTAAGCCGGGTGGTTCCCGGCTTACTTTTAGCTAATTTCTCGCCTGTACTACATCGTTTAATGCTTCTCTGAATTCGTCCGTGCTTTTTGCCTTTACCGCGCGGCGTAAAAGCGCTTTCAGTGTATCCATATCTCGTATACTGCGCAAACTTTCTTGTACGTCATCGGGACAGGATCCGGTGTTTTCCTTTAAGGCGTCCAAAATGGCCTCTATCCATCCTTGTTGCAATCTTGTTGCAATCTTGCAACGCTTCCATACAACCAGCCCGGCAAGAGCTAAAACGGGATTATAACGGTGGATTTAAATGAATAAAGCCTTACATGTTAAATTGACCTTGTGGCTTACGGTAAGCGTTTTTCTGGTTTGCCTGACCACTTTGGGGAATTGGGCCGGGTTTAAAAGCAACCTGTCCTACGATTATATCGTCGCCGAGCATAATGTGGCGCCCTGGGGAGTGCTGGGGCTTTGTTTCGTGTGGCTTTTCATGAAGTGGAAGGAAATAAGGTCGGGCATGGAACAGGGAGCAACGGCTGTTTTTGCCGGTGCCGGCATCGGTATGGCCGCCCTTGCTTGTTTTATTCCAGTAACGGCAGATTTTTTATTGTTAAAGGCGATAACCATTGCGCTGGGAGTTTTTGCCGTGCTCTTTGGCCGGGGGTCTTTACTGCCGTTGATAATATTCAGCACTTATGCTTTTACCATTTTGTTTCCAAGGTTTGTAAACGCGTATCTTGAGTTGCCTTATGCCCTTTCCATGGTACTACCGGTAAACTGGTTAATCAATGCATTGGGCTTGCCGGTCACAGCTTCCGGGCAGGTTTTCAGCTTTTTGACTCCTTCAGGTAAAGAAATATCCGTTCTGGTATCCGGGGCCTGCGCGGGGCCCGCCACCATGGCCGTTTTTATTTCCATATTTACATTAATGGTATTGGATGCACCGGTATCGCGGAACAGGGCCATCCCCCTGTTCCTTCTTGGTGTCCTGGGTACCTGGCTGCAAAATGTGCTGAGGATATTAATTATACTGGCCTGCGGTTACCTGATTGGTGAAAAGGCATTGTGGACGGCTCATTTTTATACCATTTACGTATTGTTTCCGCTGTGGTACTTGTTGTTCGCTGCCATTTACTTTAAACAGTATTCCAGTTTTTTCGGCAAACAAGGGAAGGATTTGGAGTAAAAAAAAAGAATATATTGGCTTGTTATGCTATTGGCATGGTTGACGGCGGGTGAATCCCGGCGGAATATAAGAACCGGGCCGGGAGAAGCTAAAAGCGTATACCTCGTGACGGCGGGGAGTAGGCCATGACTTGGAAAAAAATTTGGGAATTTATTTGGGTTACCGCGGGAGTGGTGCTGATTGCCCTGGGGCTGGACTTGTTTCTGATTCCCAACAAGATTGCCGCCGGGGGGGTCAGCGGCATTGCCACTATTCTTTATTACGTGATCGGGTCGCCGGTGGGGTTGACCATGCTGGCGCTGAACGTGCCGCTGTTTGCCGTGGGCATATACCGGCTGGGGCTTACTTTCGGGTTTCGCTCTCTATACGGTACGATAAGTCTATCGGCGGCAGTGGATTTTTTCAAGGTATTCGTCTCGGCACCAACCAAAGACCCGCTGCTGGCCAGCCTGTTCGGCGGCGTGCTGGTGGGCCTGGGCCTGGGGCTGGTCTTCCGCTACCGGGGGACCACCGGCGGCACCGACCTGGCCGCGGCCATACTGCGCACTTACACCGGGGTGAACATCGGGCAGCTGCTGTTTCTGGTGGACGCCTCGGTGGTACTGGCGGCTGGCTTTGTGTTCCAATCCTGGGAACTGGCCCTGTACGCCCTGATCACCATATTCGTCACTGCCTGGGTCATTGACCTGGTGCAGGAGGGCATCAGCTACGCCAAGGCTTTCTTCATCATCTCCGACCGGGCCGAAGTGATAGCCGATCGGGTGATCAGGGAACTGGGCCGGGGTGCCACCGCCCTCAAGGGCCGGGGCTTGTACACGGACACCGAGCGGGAAGTGATTTTTACCGTGGTTAACCGTTCCGAAGTGGGGCGGCTGAAGGAAATGGTGTACGAAGCGGATCCCGGCGCCTTTATCATCGTGACCGATGCCCGGGAGGTGCTGGGTGAGGGCTTCAAACAATACGCCAAAGAAGGCATTTAAAGCGGCCGGCCGGCACGCTCCCGGCGGGCGACATTTAACAGCTTGGAGGGTTTGGAAGATGAAGGTGCAAGAAGAAAAACTGGCGCAGCTGCGGGAAAAAGCCCGGCAGCTCCGGCGCCACATCGTGACCATGGTGGGGGAGGCGGGTTCCGGGCACCCGGGCGGGTCCCTTTCGGCGGCGGACATCGTTGCCGCTCTGTATTTCGCGGTCATGCGCGTCGATCCCCGCAGCCCGGGCTGGCCGGAGCGGGACCGCTTCGTGCTTTCCAAGGGGCACGCTGCACCGGTGCTGTACGCCGCCCTGGCGGAACGGGGTTTCTTCCCGGCGGAACAGCTTCGCACGCTGCGCAAGCTGGGCAGTCCCCTGCAGGGGCACCCCGACATGCGCAAGGTGCCCGGGGTGGAGATGTCCACCGGCTCGCTGGGGCAGGGGCTTTCGGCGGCCAACGGCATGGCGCTGGCCGGCAAGCTGGACGGCCGGGATTACCGCGTGTTCGTTTTATTGGGCGACGGGGAGATCCAGGAAGGCCAAATTTGGGAGGCCGCCATGGCCGCGGCCCACTACAAGCTGGACAACCTTACCGCCATCCTGGACTACAACGGGCTGCAAATTGACGGT
>CAJYBN010000208.1 GCA_913064925.1 uncultured Peptococcaceae bacterium | reverse complement strand
ACAAAAACCTGGAAAGCGAAAGAAGCGGTCTTAAAAAAGACCGCATTTTGTTTTTTAGGGCCTCCCGGCCCAAACCATCTTCAAAGGAGGGATGGGGCGGGCCGGTTGGCCTGCCCCGCGCAAATGATGTACGAAGTGAGCTATTTTACAAACATGCGTGAAACGATGATCGTGGATGCGACTACGTCGGAAGAGGCCGCTTTGAAAGCTTACAGGCACGCGAATAATCCTTACATATCGGTCTATGGTCACGGAGATTACCGTGTTTGCAGGGACCTGGATGGGTATGTGAAGGTAATACGCCAGCCGGTCGCTTGATAGCGGCCGGGCTGCCTTTCCGGCGGCTAAAAGAAAAGGAGTGGTAATTGTGTTCGTAAGCGGTTATAATGGCCTTGGGGTGATTGCAGTGACAGTAGCACGCGAATACGTGAAAGCCCTGATCGACCGGCTGACCGACGAGCAGGTGGAGGCCTTGCGGATTATTGTGGAATCCATGGCTTGGCCTACAGAGGAAATCACGCCGGAAGAAGCTGCGGAGATTGATGAAGCATTCGCCGAAATCGACGCGGGCAAGGGCGTAAAGGCCGAGGATGTCTGGAAAGAGCTTGGAATTTAAAATAGTCTTTTCTCTCAAGGCCATCAAGCAACTAAAACACCTCGAAAGAGATGTGCAGGCGCGAATTAAAAAGGCTATCGAGAGCAACCTGCAAGCCTTTCCGCCCCGGGGCAACATCCTGAAGTTGGAGGGGTACAGGGGAAGGTACAGGTTGCGGGTAGGCGATTGGCGGGTAACTTTCCCGGTACCAATTTAAGACAAAGGAAATTCATATCGCCGAAATCAAGCACCGCCGGGAAACCTACCGCAAATAGCGGGTACACAAAGCAAGCGAGATTTTAAGAAGCGGCCCAATTGAACCGGGCCGCTTCCCGTTTTCCAGGGCCACCCGGCCCAAACCATTCCAGAAAGGAGGGATGGGGCGGGCCGGAAGGGTCCGCCCCGAATTTATGAAAACTGAGAAAGTACAGGGAGCGTTAAACCGCCTTCTGGAGATGTTCAAGACCGGCGACTTTCCCAAAGCGGTCGCCAAAACCACTATTGAGGTCAGAGCTGGATACGGTAAGCCTTCTGATAAGTGGAGCCTGGGAAATAGGCTGATCATGCTGGCCGCGGGTACCCAGGACGCCCGGGGTTTTAACCAGTGGCGGGAAGTCAAAAGATGCGTCAAGAAAGGCGCAAAGGCCATATACATCTTAGGCCCATGCACCCGAAAAAAGATAGTAAAAGTTACCGACCCTGAAACCGGGGAAGAAAAGGAAGAAGAAAAGGTTGTCGTTACCGGATTCAAGGCGATTCCTGTTTTCCGGTACGAAGATACCGAGGGAGAACCCCTGCCGGAAGTGAGTTACGACCCGCCGGAACTGCCGCCGCTTTACGACGTGGCAAAAAAATTCGGCGTTTCCGTGAAATGCCTTCCATTCAAGGGCAGGGCCTATGGTTACTTCCGGCCGGGAGAAATCGGCCTGCATTCCCACGACGCGAACGTGTTTTTCCATGAACTTGCCCACGCCGTTCACAACACGATGAAGCCGCTTAAAGGGGGCCAGCATGCCGACCAGGAAATTGTAGCTGAAACTGTAGCGTGCGTTCTTTGCGAGCTTTACGGTTTTCAAGGTTACATCTGGCACGGCTGGGAATACATCAAGCACTATTCAAGCAGGGAACCGCAAAAGGCGTTAAAGGCAGTTATGGGAGTTTTGACTGACGTAGAGGAAGTATTGCGGCGCATCCTTGCCGTCGAAGGCGAGGTGGCCGCCGCATGATAATTTACTGCGACGGCTCCTTTTGCCCCTGTTTACCGGGCAGCCCGGGTTTTGCAGCCTGGTCTGCCCGGGAAAGCGGGCGGGAGGTTGCATAAATTTCTAAAATTAAAATCAGTAAGGAGGGATTTGCGTGAACCTTGAAAACTTAACTCTGGAGGAATTGGTAGAATTGAAAAGTAAGATTGACGACGAAATTGCCCGGCGCGACACTAAAGTTACCGTTACAATTACCGCTAACCCATTCAAAGGAAGCGGCAAGGCGTGGATAGCCGAAATTGACCCCAATACAAAGAAAAAGATTCAGTTCTTAAACCCTGTCCACGTGGAAAAAGACGGTTATGTTTTGCATAAAACCTATGAACTTCTGCCGGGCAAATACTACGAGATTAACGAAAAGTTGAGCCGGTCCTACGACCGTCGTGAAGTTGTACGTGTAGACGCCGGTGGCAATATTCAAACCATCAACAAGCGCGAAGTCCGGGTATAAGATAGGTAAGAGTTAAGGGCCACGTCCGGCCCGCAAAACCCAATCGAAAGGAGGCGATTGGGCGCGGGCCGGAATGGTCTGCGCCCTTTGAAAATGAAGTACAGGAAGAGAGTACAAATCGTAAGTGTTAAGTTGGTCAGGGAAGCTAGCGTAACCTACGCCGCGAGAAAGATAAAAGCGCCGGAGGACGCCGCAGCTCTAATCAGGGACTTCATTGAAGAAGCCGACCGGGAACATTTTATCGCAGTCTACCTGAACGCTAAAAACGAACCTACGGCAATTCACACAGTAAGTGTCGGCACCTTGAACAGCGCCACGGTTCACCCGCGGGAAGTGTTTAAGGTCGCTATACTTGCCAACGCCGCCGCGATAATCCTGGCGCACAATCACCCGTCGGGAGACCCGACGCCAAGCCGGGATGACTTTGCAGTAACCGAACGGCTGATCGAGGCAGGGCACCTGATGGGTATTGAGGTAATCGACCACGTGGTTGTCGGTAGCGAGGGCAGGTATACGTCATTGAAGGAAAAGGGAATGATTTAGTGAGTTAGGCCGGAAAAAACACCCGGCCTTTAATTTTTTAAGGGAGTTGATAAAATGATATACACATTTCCGAGAGCAAAAGAGTATTTTGAGCCGGACGAGTTAACCCTGGCAACAGGAGTGAGCAGGAGCAGGTTTCCAGAGGCAATATTAAAAGAACTTGTTGACAATGCTTTAGACGAAGCCGAAAAAACAGGCAGCCCGGTTGTTGAAATCACCGGCAGCCCGCTTACTGTAAAAGACAATGGCCCAGGTGTGGATTTGAACGAATTACTTTCCAAAGTCCTGGACTTTAACGTGCGCGCCAGTTCAAAACTGGCATGGAAAAGGCCGACGCGGGGTTATCTGGGAAACGCTTTAAAAACCATATTCGGCATGGTCCACGTTTTGGCACCTGACAAACCAGTTGTCTTTGAAAGCAGGGGTCAAAGGGTAGCGGTAACCATTCGTCCCTTATCGACCGGAGAAATCAGGATAAACCCGGTGCTGGAGACGGTGCCGGAAAGGCCGGGCTTCACCGCAACCGTGCCGGTATCCGTAAGCGGAATGTTTTATGAGACCTTGATAGCAACTATACTTTTCAATCCGGGCGCAAGTTTTAAATGGGACGGGTTTGAGTTTCCTGCCGTCGGCACGGTGGAAAAGTACCGCCGGACGGCCCGGTGTCCGCCCACTGGTTTGATCCTGAATCACTCTTCAACCTGATGGTCATGGTTGCCGGGCAGCAGGATTTGACCGTAAGGGGGTTCATTTCCCGGCACTTTACCGGCTTGTCCGGCAGCAAGGCGGGCCGGGCGGTCAAGAACTGCCCGGTGAAACGCATAAGAGACTTTCTTTTCATGGAAGAAAAAGAGGGCCGGAAGGCAGCACTTGACGTCTGCCGAAGGCTGCTTACTGCCATGAAGGAACTTTCCCGCCTGGTGCCGCCTTCAAAGCTGGGCGGCGTGAGCAAAGAAAACATCGCAGCTAGAATGGAACAGCTTTTCAGCATAATAGCAAAAGGCAGGTATGTGAGAAAAGAGGGGTTTGCCGGGGGCAAACCCTTTGTGGTGGAAGTGTACTACACCCCGGCTGGCGGCGCAAGGAGCGTTATTACCGGCTTAAACTTTTCAGGAACTTACAGAACGCTGTTCGACGATAACTTTATGGGCGTTGGCTGTGGGGCCTGTGCGGATACCTGAAAGAACTCCTTAAATCAAAGCACGGAATTGCTGAATATGTCCTGGCCGTGCATGTGATAATGCCCGGCGTGGAATATACCAGCAGGGATAAAAACAAGCCTGCCGGGAGAAGTGGTCAGCGCGGCGAAAGAAGCGGTATCCAGGGCAGTCAGCAGTGCAAAGAGGCTGGCGCATAGAGAAAGAAGCGGTGAAGAACCGGGAGACACCACGCTAAAAGAAGCCGTCTTTACAGTGCTGCCGGAAGCTGTTGAAAACGCAAGCGGCGGCGGTAAATATCCCTACAGTGCCAGAAGTCTTTACTACCAGGTCAGAGCTTTAATTCAACAATATACTAGTAAAGAGTTAAACTACGGCTACTTCACGCCCGACCTGTTAACTGAGTATCAGGAAC
>CAJYBN010000207.1 GCA_913064925.1 uncultured Peptococcaceae bacterium | reverse complement strand
GCCTGTTGAGTTCGTCCATAGAGTACCGGCGCTGGCCTCCGGGCAAACGGACGGGCTTGATTAAGCCGCGCTTTTCCCAGTTGCGCAGGCTGTTTGGGTGGACGCCCAATTTTTTTGCCGCTTTGCTGATGGTTAAAAGTTCCATAATTTTATAGTAGCTATTTTGTTATGTTTTGTCAATATTTGTTGGCCTATTGGTGGCTGCTGCAATCCTCCCGTTCATCCCCACCGGCTTTCCGCTTCTCGACCGCATTACCCGCTTCCTTTCGCCCCCTCCCCTCCATAACCGCTAGAAACCAGGCCGCCGTTTCCTGGAAAACGGTCGTGTTCAGGAAGTAGCAATCGTGCTGGCCCTTCCGGTAGTCCTGCACCAGGTTGGCCTGCTTGAGCACGCCCAGGTGGTGGGAAATGGTCGGCTTGGTCAGTTGCTGGAGAGAAGCTCTCTGTATCCTTTGTCGTGGGAATGGTGGGGCTGTATTTTGTCCGGCACGGGTTCATTCCTCCTGTGGCTGTATTATACCACACCCGGCCGGGGATTGACATGAGGCGGAACTGAACCGGATACTGAATCGTGTACCGGCAGTAAGAAGAAAAAACCCCGCCGGTGGGAGACCGGGGGGCTCGATAAGTTAATAAGTTAAGTGCCTGGCACCACTGCTGGGGGGTGGCCCACACGTCCCATTTACATTTATGTCGATTACAGTGTAAACCTGGCTACCCGGGGCGACGGCAGGAACTTCCAGGTGCCGGTAACGCCCGCGGCCAGGGCGCCCAGCTCCAAGTGCAGCATGGCGATGCCGCAGTCCAGGCGCTTGGGAATATTGTAGGTGTCGTGCAGGTTGTCCACGGCCACCGTAATAGTGTTTTTCCCCACCTCGAACCGCCAGGGTTGCCGGTTCATTGCCGAGGGAGCAAGGCGGGCTGCCTCCATCGCCACTTTGACCCAGTTCGGCCAGCAGGATTGGTCAAGCCCGGTCGCCAGTTCCGCCAGGGGCTTACGCCGGTGGTTGCGTCCGAAACCGGTCATGAGCTTTTCCTCCGCCGACCACCTGCCGGTGGCGTACCCTACGGGTGTCACGGCCACCACCTTTTCGCCGGGGCGAGTGCCGACCAGGCGAGCCGCCACCTCCGGGCGGAAAAAGCCACCTACCCAGCAGGTGCCCAGGCCGAGGCGGGTTGCCTCCAGGATTACGCCCTCGCCCAGGTACCCCACCCGCTCGTAAAGGTAAGGACTTTCCGCCTCGCCCAGAAAGGCGATGAACGCGGGGGCGCCCTTGATCTTTCCGTAATGCCCCAGAATGCCCCGGAAAACCTCGTCCCCCGGGGCGGGAACCAGTACCGCCCGCGCCGCGGGGAAGGGCTTGAATTCCCGGCAGAACCTGTCCAGTTGCTCCAGTGTGGCGGGCGCCACCGGGCGCGCCTCGTAGAGCCGGCGCGACCGGCGCCTGGCAATGGTCTGGTACCATTCTCTGTTTAAAATGGTCACCGTATAAGCCTCCTTCTTGTGCACGCGTTTTCAGGTGCTTGTACCGAGGGTTCTGGCTCTGACGTCCGGATATAGGGCGTCGGCAACCATGGTTCCGGAGATGACCACGGCCTCGATACCGCCCCCCGGGAAAACCCCCGCACCAGCCAGGTAGAGCCGCTCCACGGGGGTTTTGGCCGGCGGCCGCCACTGACCAGCGGCGGGGCCGTAGATGGCGCCGCCCGTCGTCCGGACATAGCGGGCGAACGTGGCCGGGCTAGCCTCTTCCCGGAAAACGACGTGCTCCCGCAGGCCGGGCAGCACCCGTTCGGCCAGGGCGATCAGCGCGTCGCCGAACTCTCTTTTGCGCCGGGCATAGTCGGGCGCCCGGCGGTCCCAGGTTGTTGCCTCCGTCCGGGGGACCAGAGTCAGCAGGGTGATGCCGGCGTGTCCGGGCGGCGCCAGGCCGGGGTCTACCCTAGAAGGAGTCATTATGCCCAGCCCCCGGCCGTCTTCGGTGTGAACCAGCGTGACCGGCTCCAGGCCCGGCACAAAGTCGACGCCCAAAAAGACAGCAAAGGCGGAGTTGGAAAATTCCAGGTCCTCGATGCCCCGCGTGAAGTCGGGCGGCAGGTATTCCCGCCCCACCAGTTCCAGGAAGGTCTTGCGGAGGTCCGCGTTGGAAATGACGGCAGCAGCGCGGTGAATCTGCCCGTCGCCCAACGACACACCTACGGCCCGTCCCTTCTCAATAAGAATCCTCCGGACCGGTGCCCCTACCAGCACCCGGCCTCCGTGCGCCTCAATCACCTCCGCCAGCGCGTCGGCAAGGGCCTGGGAGCCGCCCATAGGGTAGTAGCCGCCGTCGAAGTAGTAGCCGAAAAGGGGGGCCATCTGGGCGGCGGTAAGCGCTTCCGGCCGGTCGCTCAGGTAGCCCGTCAGGAGAAGCAGGAACCGTTTCAGGCACGGATTGCGGAAAAACCGGTCCAGCATAACCGTGTAGGGAAGGTCCATCCAGCGGAAGGCATACGGGTGGGTGCGCGGGTAGGCCAGCATCTCCTCCGGCGTACGCGGCGGGCACGGCACGCCGCCGGTGCGCTCCACGCCGGCGTAGAGGTCGCGGTACACGCCCTCCATCTCGGCGAAGAAGGCGGCTACGGCCTCCCGCTCCGCGGGAAAGCGCGCCTGCAGGGCCTCGACCAGTCCCTCTGCCGTGCCGGGCACCTTGAGCCGAAAGCCGGGCAGAATGTATTCGTGGCTCACCCGCCGCCATTCCAGCCGGTCGCCGATTTTCAGCCGGCGCAAAAGATTGGTCACCGGGCCGCGCGGGCCCAGCCCGCTGACATCGTGTACCCCCGCATCGAAAACGTAGCGCAGCCGCTCGCCGTCCCGCCGCACGTGCCGCTCCCACGAGGTGCAGAAGCCGCCCGGCCGGTGGTGCTGCTCCGCCACCAGCACTTTGAGACCCCGCTGCGCCAGGAGGGCCGCCGCCGTAAGGCCGCCGATGCCTGCGCCCACGACGATGACGTCGTGTTCGGCTTCACCGGGCGGCCGCGCAGGGCTGAAGACCGGGTCCGGCCACCGGTACGGTTCGCGGGCGGCTATCTCCCTCGCCAGAATGCGCTTCGGGTACCACTTGGGGAAGAAGAGGGAAAAAGCGATACCGGCGCCGATAGCGGCGTTGGGGACAGCCACCGTGAACCAGAGGCGGGCCTCCGGCCAGGCAAGCGCCAGCGCCCCCAGCAGGGCGTTGAGGGTGAAAATCGCGCCCCAGACCGCCGTAATGACGGCGTTGGTGCGGTAGAAGAGGGGGTAGCGCCAGTATTCGCGCGGCCAGTCCTCGCGGGCGTACTGGTAGGTGAAGGGCGAGCCGGCCAGGAGCGTCCCCCAGGCCATCAGCGCCAGAGCAGCGCCGACCAGCACGGCACTGCAGGTCTTAAAAAGCGGGGAACCCAGGATGACGGTCACCGCGAAATGGGCGGCAAAGAAAGCAAGCGTCACCAGCTCCATCGTCCTGACCTGCCGCTGCCGAAAGCGATAGGCGTTTAAGACCAGCGCGGCGCCCAGGCCGGCCGCCACCGCCTCCGTCCAGAAACCAAGGCCCGAGAGCGCCCAGTACAGAATCCAGGGGGCAAAGCCGATGAAAATCCAGACCGTGCCGGGTATTTTCTTACCCATGGACCTTGCCCTCCTGGGTGACCGCGGCCAGCGCGGCGTCGCACCAATCGACGGCCATCCGGGCGAAGCGGCGTCCGAATTCCAGGGTAAGGGACCAGTAGCGGGCGTCCTCGCTGGCTCCAGTAAGGGCCGCATAGTGATGGATCAGCGGGGCAATCTCCTCTTCGTAGCGCCGCAGGAGACCGGCGTAGTGCGCGCGCCACATTTTCAGGTGGGCGGCCAGGACCGCCGGATCCGCCTGACGGCCGAAAAAGACCTTGACCAGCAGGGGATCGCGCGGCTGCGGTATCTCCGGCGGCGCGGCCAGCCAGTGCCGGAGTTCCTCCCGCCCGGCTTCGGTAACGCGGTACACCTTGCGGCTCGGTCTGCCTTCCTGGTGCTCGACGGTCACCGCAACCCAGCCGCGTTCCCGCATCTGGTTCAGGGTGCGGTAAATCTGGGGCAGGGTGGCGTTCCAGAAAAAATGGATCGATTGCTCGAAGGCGGCCTTGAGTTCGTACCCGGTGGCCGGGCGGTAGCTGAGGAGACCCAAAAGGGCGTGGGGTAAAGACATGGCTTCAACTCCTTATTAAAGGGGTTAAATATATAACTATGCACATATTATATCACGCATGTATTCGCCGTCAAGTGCCGGGTCCGAAGGTGACGAGAAAAAAAGCCGGGCATAATATGTAGATCGTAAAATAGAATTGACCCCCGATCGTCAAGTAAAACTGACCCACCCTATAATAAAATCTCCCTCGAAAGGGGGATGTAAAAGAGGTGGTAAGCATGTACAAATGG
>CAJYBN010000206.1 GCA_913064925.1 uncultured Peptococcaceae bacterium | reverse complement strand
GGACAATCACTTCGGTTTCCACAGCCGCATGGCCAGCCAATTCCTTTATTTGCTCGCCGGTAAGCTCAGGAGAAAGGGTAACGCGTGTAAAACCCAGTTCTTTGAAATACAAAGCAGCAGGCCGGTTAAAAACATTTAGCGAAAAATCGGCCACCAGCGACAACCCGTCAAGTTCCTTTAATCCAGCGAGCATCCCGTAACCGGCCGCCAGCACGCCGTCCAAGCCCGCTTTAATTGCTTCTGTGCAAAAGACCTGGTATTCCGCCAGTTCCCGGTCGTGCAATATGCGGGGGCTGGCCAGGTAGAGATGAACGCCTGCGCGGCGGCATAGCTCCCGGGCTTGACGCACCTCCTCCAGGGCGGATCTGGCCCGGTATCCACAGGCCAGGTACACTACATCGGCACCGCTGCGGGCAGCTGCCCCGGCGGAGGCGGCGTCCCGCACAGCCGCCGCAAGCAACGGAAACCCATGGAGCGGCTGCCCTTCGTCTATGGCAGAGTAATACTGATCCAACCTGCGCTCCACGGTGCTTGCAGGCAGCGGGGCGGGCTTGCGCAAGCGGGCCCGCTGTTCTACAATCAATTCAACGGCCCGGCGACGCACTTCGTTTATCTCCCGGACAGGCACCATAACTTCGCCCGCTATGTCGCACTCCAGCTTACCCATTGCGAAGGGCGTATTGCCCAGCCGGTCAAGCTGTTCGGCGAGAAACTCGGCCGTCAAGGGCCGTTTGACGGCTTTGACGGCCACCGTGCCTGAGTAAACCTTGGCGCGGGCGCCCTCGCGGTCATCCGCCTCCAGCATTAGTGGTTCCCCCACACTGGCACACACGCGCAGGTCCAGCGACACCCGCCTGTTCTCCCGCGCAGAGGTAAAGGTCCGCCTCGCTTTTTCCATCAGGCGGGCATCGTACGTTTTAAAAACCCGGTCTCCCGCCCTAATTTGCCCTTCCAGCCTCAGCCACACCAGCGACCCTGCAGATGCGGCATCGGTTTTCTGCCCGTTCACAAACAGTTCACTGACCTCGGTTCCGACCCGCCCACCCCTGGTCACCCATACCTCAATACCGTCACCCGCCTGCAGCGGAGCCTCTAGTTCAATTTCCACCCGCTTGTTATGCCGGTCGTAGCGCCGCACGCGTCCTAGCCTGGTGCCCCGGTTGTTGGGCCGCTTGTAGCTCATCAGTTCCCGGCCTGGGTTCCCGAAAAAATAGCCGGTGGTAAAACCCCTGTTGAAAATTTGTGCCAGTTCGGTGCTTTCCTCAGGCGTAACGGTAAAATCGCCGGCCACTGCCCTATCGATAAGCATCCGGTAAACGCGGGTAACCGTAGCCACGTATTCGGGCCGCCTCATTCTTCCTTCTATTTTAAACGCGTCTATACCCGCGTCTATCAGGTCCGGTAGCCTATAACTGAGGTTCAGATCCCTGGGGCTGAGCAGGTATGCGCCGGTTTTTTCCGGTTCAGCCAGCAGGCGGCCTTTTTCGTCCACCAGCTTATATTTCAGACGGCAGGGTTGCGCGCAGCGGCCGCGATTGCCGCTGCGGCCGCCTATCATGCTGGACATAAGGCACTGCCCGGAATAACATATACACAGCGCCCCGTGAATGAAAGTTTCCACCTCTAAACCCGAGCTTTTCTTTATCTCCCGTACGGAGGCAAGGTCCAGCTCCCGGGCCAGCACTACCCGCTTGATGCCGGCTGCTCTCAACAACTGCACGCCAGGTACGTTATGTGCCGTCATTTGCGTGCTGGCATGCAGTTCCAGCTCGGGAACGACCTGCCGGGCCAGGGCAATCAAACCCCAGTCCTGCAAGATGGCGGCATCGGCCCCTGCGTTGTATATAAAGTGTAAAAACCGCACGGCCTCGCGTAATTCCGTATCCGCCAGCAATATGTTTACCGTAACGTAAACCTTAACGCCGCGCACATGGGCATATTCAATTGCTTTACAAAGCGCCTGGTCATCAAAATTCTCTGCCCCGCGTCGGGCATTGAACCGGCGACCGCCCAGGTACACGGCGTCCGCCCCGTTTTGGACGGCAGCCACCAGCGCTTCCCACGTCCCGGCCGGCGCCATTAATTCCGGTTTTTTCATGATTTTCGCCTGTGCCGCAGCAACCCGGCGCATGGTATAATTTCCAGCCCCTTATCCTCCAGCCCGTCCAGCAACAGGTTTATGCCCAGGGAATCGCTGGCCATATGCCCGGCCACAATTACGTTAATGTGGTTTTTTTCCGCTTCCTTGCGATGCTTTTCACCCATGTGCATTACCACCAGGGTACCCACGCCGGCCTGGACCAGTTTGGCGTAAGCGTCCTCCGAGCCGCTGGTACCGCCCGTCATGTCCACCACGACCTTGCCGGCTCTCCTGTCTTTACTGCCCACAATTATATTAGGCCCGGCATTATACTTGACCGCTTCCGCATACTCGGGCTCGTTTTTCAGCAGCTTAATTACATCGCTAAGGGTTTGAGGCTTTTCCTTGTCCATTAATTCCTGCAGGTAGCTGGTAACCTGGTTATCGGCCACGGTGTGTGCGCACATAAAAGGTATACCCAAAATTCTGGCGGCATCCACCGCCCGGTTATGGTTAATGGGCATGACCATGCGCTTTACCTCTCCTATCCGTGCCCCCATAATGCCTTCCGCCACGTTGATGGGCACGCCGAGCTGCGCCAAAAGGTCTTCCTGCAGGTGCATCACATCGTGCAGCGCCGCCAGAGCTTTGCCTTCCGGATGGTGAGAAATTATCAAGTCAATTTTTTTCCCTTTTTCCGCCAGCCTGTCCGCCAGCAACACTTCGCCTACCTCTATGTCAATACCTACCAACACCCTTTTCACTTCGGCCGAAGGGTCTCCGTACAGAATTCTTGTATCGCTGTAAGGATTAACCAGGCGCTCAGTATCGTAATCCTGTTGCTCATCCTTTTTCATTTCTTCATAATGCTTTTTTTCCCTCGCCAGCTGTGCCTGCACGGCCTCGGTCCCGCGGGGGTCCTTTTCTATACCCCTGGCCACCATATAATCGTAAATTTCCTTTATCTTCACGTTCTTTCTCACGCCCTCCTGTTAAATATTAACCTTATGTATTTGCTACTTTCTGGATATAAACCTGCTGCCTCTCAAATAAAATCGCAGGGGCAGGTCTTTCCCTTCCTTTATACCTATTCGCGTCGTGGTTACAATGGGTGCGTCCGCAGTACCAAAACAAATAAACAGCCTGCTGCCGGTAAGGTCAACTTGGTTGTGCTCCCTGCCTATGCCCATGGCCTGGGTAAGCTTGGCAGGCCCGGAACACAGGTCGTGGATACTGTTGCGCCCCCGCCGCCGCTGCATTAACTCTATACCCACCAGGGGTTTCAGTGCCCGGACAAGCACCGCTTCCCCCACCCCTTCGCGAGCGGAAACTACGTTAAAACAGTAATGCATCCCGTAAGTAAAATAAACATAGGCGAAGCCCGGCGGCCCGAACATGACCCTGTTGCGGAGTGTCATGCCGCGGGCAGCATGGCAGGCCGGATCGCCCTGCAGGTAGGCCTCCGTTTCCACTATCTTCCCGGCGGTAATGCCTTCACGGCTGCGGTGCACCAAGATGCACCCCAGCAAATCCCGCGCAACAGTGACGGTGTCTCGCGCGTAGAATTCCCGGGGCAGTGGGCAGCCGGCAAACTTTTGTTCAGTCATCATGTAACACCTGCAGTAACTCCGCCGGCCCCAAGGTGTTCAATACATGCTGCGGTTCCAACCAGGCGCGCCGGGCCACGGATACGCCGTAAACCATATCGTCCAGACAGGCCAGGTCGTGCGCATCGGTGTTTACGGCTACCCGCACCCCGCATTCCCGGGCCAATTGAACGTAAAACTCGTCGAGGTCCAAGCGGTTGGGAGAAGCATTTATTTCCAGAACTTTATTATGCAGCGCCGCAGCCTCAATTATGTCTTCCACGTCCACGTCATAGGGTTCCCGGTAACCCAGCAGGCGGCCTGTAGGATGACCGATGATATCCACGTGCTCGTGCTCTATGGCCGACAGAATCCTGCGGGTGATGGTCTTTTTATCCTGCTTAAAACCGCTGTGTATTGAAGCAACCACCACGTCGGCCGCAGCCAGTACATCATCGGCATAATCGAGTCTGCCGTCGGGCAGGATGTCCACTTCCACGCCGGTAAGCAAAAAAAAGTCGTGCCACCGTTTATTTAATTCCCTTATCCGTTCATGCTGTGCCAGGAGCGTTTCCTCGGCCAGCCCCCGGGCCACCTTTAGAGAAGCGGAGTGATCGGTGATGGCCAGGTAGGAGTAACCTTTGTCCCGGGCGCGCTGCGACATCTCCTCTATGCTGGTTACCCCATCGCTCCAATTCGTATGCACGTGCAGGTCACCCCTGATGTCCTCCAACCGCAGCAAACGGGGTAGCTTGCCCGCGCCGGCGGCGCCGATTTCCCCGCTGTTTTCCCGCAGCTCCGGTGCCACGTACTGCAAGCCCAACTTATGGTAAATTTC
>CAJYBN010000205.1 GCA_913064925.1 uncultured Peptococcaceae bacterium | reverse complement strand
AATAGGCCACTTTATCCAGGTCGTCTCCCGGCGCCGGCCGGCCGCCCGTGACCCGGGCCCAAAACCATATGCCCACGGTGTGGTTTTCCGGGTCGTGAAAATTGGAATGCACCGCATAAACCCCTTCCACCGTAATGTCCAGGTCGGTTTCTTCTTTGCATTCCCTCACCACGGCACGGTATACATCTTCGTCGTACTCCACAAAACCGCACGGAATGCACCACAAGCCCGCATACTTACCCCTCTTTCTCCTGCCCAGCAGAATCTGCCCCTTATCGTTGATGATGACTGCCGCCACGCCCACAACCGGGTTTTCGTAAAAGATGTAACCACACGCAGTACAGGTAAGCCGGAGGCGGTCCCTGCAGGTACGGTATTCCAGCTTGCCGCCGCACTTGGGACAGTAAAAAAACCTTTGTTTTGCCGGCTGCAGCAACCTATTCCCCCTCCCTGCCGGGCACGCGGCGGGATGCCAAAAGCAGAACTCCCAGCAGCATTAACACCAGCGTAAGCACTATGGTGCCCCCGGGCGGCAGGTCCAAGTAAAATGAAAACACCAGGCCGGTTACCACGGCAGCTTCCCCGCTGATAACGGAAGCAACCAGCGTGCCCCGGAACCCGCGCGCCAGGCGCATGGCCGCCGCCACGGGCAAAACCATCAGCGAAGATGCCAGTAGAATCCCCACAATACGAATAGAAACCGCAATGGTCAACGCCGTAAGAGCGGCAAACCCGGCGTTGATGAGCCTTACGGGCAGGCCGGCAACCCGTGCTGCATCTTCGTCAAAGGTGGTACAAAAAAGCTCTTTAGTGCAAAAAAGGGTCAGCATCAACACCGGCAGGCCGATGGCGGTGATAACCAGTATGTCGCCGGCGGAAATGAGCACGATACTGCCGAAAAGATAACTCATAACCCCGCCCCCCAAACCATCGCCCAGGCCTAGCAACACAGCCCCCACCGCCACGCCGGTGGATAAAACAATGGCTATAGACAGCTCCGCGTAATTCTTGTATTTTTCCCGCAGTCCCTCCAGCAGCAGCGAACCGCCCACCGCAAACAGGGACGCTACCAGCACGGGCTGGGCACCCAGGAAAAGCCCGGCGGTCACCCCGGAAAGGCAAACGTGCGAGAGGGCGTCGGCCAGCATGGACATGCGCCGCAGGGTAATAAAAAAGCCCACCAGCGGGCAAACCATGCCCACAAGCAATCCCGCGCCCAGCGCCCGCCACATGAAATCATACTGCCATATCTCCATATGGAAGTTACCCCCCTGCTACTCCGTCGGCACAGCCCAGGCTGATTTTTTTACCCCGGCTGAGCATGCAGTTGCGCCAAATGCTTATTTCCGGGTAATCCCGGCAATTGCAGGAGCAAATTTTTCGGTCCAGGCACACCCACTTACTGGCCACTGCCGTTAACCATTCCGGCTCGTGTGAAACCAGCATCATGGTTATGCCTTCGCCGCGCAGTTCCCCTATCAATTCGCCCAGCTGCTGCATGGTGGCGGCGTCCACGCCCGCGGTGGGTTCGTCCATGATCAACACCCGGGGCCGCGCGGCGAGGGCCCGGGCAATCAGCACCCTCCGCTGCTGTCCGCCGGACAGTTCGTTAATTAAAGCGCTGCGATGCTGGAGCATACCGACCCGGGCCAGAGCCTCTTCGGCACAGCGCCGGTCCTCCCGCCCGAAAAACCGGAAAAAGCCGCGCAAGGCCGCCCGGCCCGACAGTACCACCTCGAATACCGTGGCCGGGTAGCTGCGGTTGAAGCTGGCCTGCTGGGCTACGAACCCTACGCGGTACCAGGCCTTGAACTTGCTCACGGGAACGCCGAACAACTTAATTTCCCCGCTCTGGGGACGCAGCAAACCCATTACCAGGTGCAACAGGGTGGATTTACCCGCGCCGTTGGGACCGGTTACGCCCACCACTTCCCCTTCCTCCACGTGCAGGGTGATGCCATCCAGAACAGGGTGGCATCCGTAAGTGAAATGGACGTTATTTATGTCAATGACCGTCATTTTTGCACCTCCAGGGCCAAAGATAAGTTATGGAGGTTTTCCTCCATAATGCTCAGATAATCCCGGCCGGCCCGCCTTTCCCGGGACGTGATGCCGCCCAGCGGGTTCAGCACCAGTGTTTTTACACCTGCCTCCTTGGCAATGATGTCGGGTACCCGGGTGCTCACCAGCGTTTCACAAAAGATGTACTTAATACCTTCCCGGCGCACCGTTTCGATAATTTCCGCCATGCGTGCCGGACCGGGCGCTGCGGACGGAGAAATACCCAGCACGGCCACCTGTTCCAGGCCGTAGCGCCGGGCCAGGTAGCCGAATGCCGCGTGCGAAACCACAAACTTGCGCAGCTTAGCCTTGGCCAGCGTCGCGGCGTATTTTTCGTGCAATTCTTCAAGCCGCGCTTTATAACGCCCGGCGTTTTCCCGGTAGTAAGCGGCGTTGGCCGGGTCGGCCTGCTGCATGGCCCGAGCTATGTTATCTACCATCAGCGCTGCGTTGAGGGGATCCAGCCAGATGTGCGGGTCCACGCCCTTGCCGCCCGGCGCCGGCAGCAGTTCCGCTCCGGCACTGCAGTCCACCGCCAGCACTTGGCTGTTTTCCTGGGCCCGCAACAGCTTGTCGACCCAGGCTTCCATGCCCGCCCCGTTGTATATGAAAACGTCTGCCTGCTTCAGCCCGGCCACATCCCGGGGTGATGGCTCCCAGTCATGAGGTTCCGCACCGTCGGGCACCAATTGCACTACCCGGGCCCGGTCGCCGCAGACGTTAGATGTAAAATCGTAAACCGGAAAAATCGTTGTATAAACCAGCGTGCCGGTGCCGGGCCCAGGCCCGGCACCGGCTCCGGCGCCGCAGCCCGCCGCCAGCATTGCCAGCAGGGCAACCCACAAAGCAGCCAGCACCGCCGGCCTGTACTTTTTCCCAACCAACGGTTAACCCTCCCTTCCGCGGCAGGCTGCGCAATATCCATAAATTTCAAAGTTGTGCCTGATTATGTGAAAATTTTTATCGCTGATTTCCCGGCGGTCAATATGGTCCAGCGGGCAAAAATCCATTTCCAGCGAGCAACCGCATTTGAGGCATATTAAGTGGTGCCGGTGCCGTTCGCGGTCCACCAGCTTATACCTGCCCTTGCCGTCGCCGAAATCAGCCCTGGATAGAACGTTAAGCCTCTCCAGCACACCCACGTTGCGGTAAACGGTATCCATGCTCAGGTTGGCATAACGGCGGGAAATCTTGCTGTGAATATCCTCTACCGTTATATGCCTGTTTTCCTGCACTAGAACATTGATGATTTCCTGGCGCTGCGGTGTTATCTTGTAACCGTGTTCCTTGAGCCTGTTGATAACCTCCCGCGCATCCAAATGAGAGTCCCTCCTAATCAGGAATCATTCCTATTTAATTTAAACATATCCCATTTGACGGTATTTGTCAACAAGCCACCGGCCCTGCACATAAATAATAATATTTCCTAGCAGCGGTATTTAGAAGGATACAAGAAAAAAACCGGCCTGATGAAAGCCGGTCAGAGCTGAAAAAAGGCGCTTTTGAAAAGCCGGTTTTGTCCCATCGGGTGCTTTAGCCCGGTTGCTGCCCCTGCCGGTGCGCATTGAATATTTCGCCAAAGGCATCCGCCACCCGGGCCAGTCTCTCCTTGTCCTGCAGGGCATCTATCCAACGGGTGGGTATGGCTTTATAGCCGTAATAGGCGCCCGCCAGCCCGCCGGTGATATTGCCGGCGGTGTCGGCGTCGCCGCCCCTGTTGATCACGCTCACCACCGCCTCGGCAAAATCGTCCGTGTTTAAAAAACACTGCAGCGCGGCACCAAGAGTGTCTAAAGCTTTACCCTGGGGAATAATCTCAGCGGCGCCGGGCTGCACCGCCCGCACCACGTACCAGAAGAAATTGGCGGGGTTGACGTTCAGCTGGTGACACTGCTTGTCGGTAAACTCCAGGGCCCTGGTGAACAGTTCCCTTTTGCTGCTCTTGTTTTGTACCGCCACGCCTACCAGGTAATTGTAAAATATACAGCAAGCCGCGCCTTCCTGGCTAAAGTGGGTCATGCCGGCTATTTCCTTTGACCAGTAAGCCATGTTCGGCAGGTTGTGCCAATAAGCAAAGGTTACCGGCAGGGTGCGCATCAAGCCGCCGTTACTGTCCAGCTTATTCAGCGACCGGGCCGTTATGCGCGCCGCTTCCTGCCAATTTCTGCACCTGAGATAATTTTCAAAGGACCTGGCGGTGGTTTTGCCGATGTCCTTGGGCCCCCTGTAATACCAGCGTAAAAACCGGTTGCCTATTTCCTCCACCGGGTAAGCGGGGTTAGACAGAATGCCTTCCGCCACCATGAGCATCATTTGGGTGTCGTCGGTGTACTCCCCGGGCTGCAGTTCCAGCCAGCCTCCCCCGAGCATTTCCGTCACGCGGCCGTAGCGCGCCCTTATTTCTTCACCGCTCATATATTCCAGGGGCCCGCCCAGCGCGTCGCCCACGGCGGCGCCCCAAAAAGCGCCCCGGACGTAATCCTCCACATGTCATCACCTCACTGGTAATATTCTTCGCGCTGCCTCCCTTTGCCTGCCACCAAAATAAAAAACCATCCTGTTTTAACAGATTGGATAATGCAG
>CAJYBN010000204.1 GCA_913064925.1 uncultured Peptococcaceae bacterium | reverse complement strand
TCGAAAGTCCCAAACCCTACCAACTGAACCTTGTTGCCCTCGGCTAGCGCTTCTTCTATACTGGCCAATACTGCCGCCACGGCTTTTTCCGCATCCTTTTTGGTCAGTTTGGCCTTCTCTGCCACGCTAGCAATTAATTCTGCCTTGTTCATAATTACCCCCCTTAGTAAATTTACGTGTTAACTACGTGTTGACATGGAGTATGCTATTCGCTATTTACAAGTAATATCCTTCTTACAAGTAAATTTTTCCGGCAAATTTTCTTCATTTTTCTTCTTTTTTAGCCAGTTCCCATAAGCTGTCCATTTCGGAGAGGGACATTTGGGCCGGTTCCGTGCCCATCAGGGCCGCCTTTTCCTCTATATGCCTGAACCGCCGCATAAACTTATTTACGGCGGCGGTCAAAGCCGCTTCCGGGTCAACCCCCGTCAACCTGGCCACATTAATCACAGCAAACAGCATGTCGCCTGTTTCCTGCTCCACCTTTCGCCGCTCGCCGCTTTCCAGGGCCTCCTTCCACTCACCCAATTCTTCTTCCACCTTGACCAGGGCGCCCCGGTAATCGGGCCAGTCAAAGCCCACCCGGGCAGCTTTGGCCTGGATTTTCCATGCACGCAGCAGGGACGGCAGCCCGCGGGGTATCCCGTCCAGCACCGATTTTCGCTTCCCCGCACCACCTTCCTTTTTTTCCTCCTGCTTGATTTTCTCCCAGTTGACCAGCACTTCGCCGCTGTCCTTAACGGGTAAGTCGCCGAAAACATGCGGGTGGCGGCGGATCATTTTACGGCTTATTCCATCCACCACGTCGTGGATGTCAAAAACGCCTTGTTCCCGCGCTATTTGGGCATGGAAGACGATTTGTAGTAATAAGTCTCCCAATTCTTCACAGATTTTATGCATATCTTCCTGCTGGATGGCCTCCAGTACTTCGTAGGTTTCCTCCAGCAAGTAAGGAGTGAGGGTATGGTGATCTTGTTCCCGGTCCCAGGGGCAGCCGTTTTCCCCGCGCAACCTGGCCATAATATCCACCAGGTCGTCCAGAGAGCGGCGCCTCCTGCTCCGGGTTGCTTCCCGCAGGGGGGGGAGGTACAGGCTGGTCAGGTGATCCACCCAGTCCAACCGGTCAATTTCGTACAGCGGTACACAGGCGACTCTTTCTTCACCCGGCACGCCAGCGGCCCGCACAACGGTCACCCGGTGTTCCGCGGGATACACCTCCAGCAGCGCCAGCTTGACGTCCGAGGCCACCAACCGGTCGTAAACCTGTACCACCACCGCCCCCGTGGACGGGTCGGGCAGCCCTGCCGGCAGGCGCAACCCGTCAACTACTTGCAATCCCCGCACGGGATCAATGCGCAGCGCGGCATATAGAGCGTCCAGGAAGCTCATGGCCGGCAGCAGGCGCACGGCCAGGTCTCGTTGCTCCGCCCGGCGCAGGATTATTTCCACGCTGGTTTCCGCCACCAGCGGGTGACCGGGCACGGCATAAACCACCGGGCCTTCGGCAGCAGCCGCCAAAACGTGGCGCGCAATCAGCCCGTACACTTCGTCGAAATCCCCGGCACTATCATAATATTTATCAAAAGAAACAAATGATATCTCTTGTTGCTTGAGCCAGTTCACCACCGGGTGTACTGCCGTGCGCAAAAACAACCGGGACGCATTCCGGAGGGCATCCAGGTTGACCGGCGGTAGTGAGTCGGAGCTGCCGGGCCCCAGCCCCACTATGGTTATCTCGGCCGTCAATATTATAAACCCCCCGTTGTCTGTGAAAAAGCTGTCTTACCGTCCACCTTATTAATTATACAAACGATGGCGGTTTTCCTTTCCTTCCGGGTGACATTCCGCCTAAAAAATTAAATCAGCTGCTTACAACAAAGCGGCCCCTGGTGCGGGGCCGCCCTTACTGTTCCATTTGTTTGGCCAGGAAACCGGCCGCGGTTTCCGCCAGCTTTAACTCCAACTCCCCCATCTTGACTTCCGGTTCACGGGAAGCCAGTATAACCGCCCCAATAGGGTCGCCTTCGGCAATTATCGGCGCAATAACTTCCGCCGAATACTTGCATTCACCTTCCTCCAGGGTTATGCAATCCCTGCAGTGCGGGTCGTTGCCGGGGTTATTGATGATTACCGCCTTTCTTATTTCCATAACCTTTTCTATTGCGGGTCCAATGGGCTTGTTTAAAAATTCCTTTTTCGGTGCTCCAGCAACGGCAATGATGGTATCCCGGTCCGCAATACAAGTAATGTGGCCCAGGGCTTCATGCAGGGAATCAGCATATTCCTTGGCAAAATCACCCAGCTCGCCGATGGGCGAATACTTTTTTAATATTACTTCGCCTTCACGGTCGACGAAGATTTCCAAAGGATCGCCTTCGCGTATTCTAAGGGTTCTTCTTATCTCTTTGGGGATAACCACCCTGCCGAGGTCATCTATGCGCCGCACTATACCCGTCGCCTTCATGGGCCGCCCCTTCCCTCCTTTTTCCCAGAAAGATAATCACGGTAAAACCTTCAATGTTAGTATATAACCGGAGGGAGGGAATTATTCATTTTTTTCCAATGTAGTACAAAATTATTTTCTTCTTATCCGGAAAAGCTTAGTTTTTTGTCGAACTGCTAGCGATAGAACCTTCGTCGTTCTCCTTACCGGCCAGGTAGTTTTCAATCTCGGCCTGGCCGCGCAGGTCCTGCATAAATGCATCCAGCTCCTCCATTAAGGCCTGCTCGTAAAGCCCGGCGGCTATAGCATCCTTAACCTCGGAAAACTCCTGTACCTGACCGGGGATGATTTTGTCCAGTTTAATGATGTGGTAGCCGAACCGGGTTCTGACGGGCTCGGCGGTAAATTCCCCTTCCTGCAGGCTAAAGGCGGCCTCTTCAAATTCCTTGGCGAAACCGCTGTTCTTGCTGAAAGGCGGGTACTGGCCGCCGTTTTCCTTGCTGCCCGGATCGTCGCTGTACTGCTCGGCCAGCTCGGCGAAATCGGCGCCGGCCTTCAACTTCTCGGCAACCTGCAGGGCCAGCACCTTGGCTTCCATCTCCGTGCGCTCCTTATCGCCCGCATATCCCCCGGTGCCGATCAAGATGTGGCTGACCTGCCGCTGTTCGGGCCGGGTAAATTCTTCCCGGTGGTCGTTGTAATACTTTTCAATTTCCGCCTCGGTGGGCCGGGCCACCTGTGACTTAATCTGCTCTTGCAGCTTTTGCGCGGCCAGCTGGTGCTTCAACAGTTCCTCCAGCCTGGGCTCGTTAATGCCGTTGGCGGCCAGAAACTTTTTAAACTGCCCTTCCGAGCCCAGCTCTTTCTTGAGACGCTCCACCTCTTCCCGTACTTCCCTGCCGGTAGGCAGCAGGCCTCTGCGCTCCGCTTCCTGCATGATGAGCACCCTGTTGATGAGCTGGTCCAGCATATTCCGGCGCAGCATTTTTTCCAGTTCCTCGCCCTTATCGCCTTCGAAGTCTATGCCCTGCTGAGCCAGGTTGTTTTTAACGGCGGCCACTTCTTCGTCTAATTCCTGGGCGGATATCTTTTCTCCGTTGACCACCGCCACCACACCGTCATTGTTACAGCCCCAAAGGAACAGGGAAACGGCCAGCAACAACAGCATTAAAATGTATATGTTTTTACGCACCTTATATCTCCTCCCCAATAATAATGCCACCCAGCGGCGGCGCCAACTCATTCAATTATATAGTAAGCGAGTATGTCCGGCAATAGTTTTGTTGCCGCCGTTCCGTACGGCGCTGCGTTACACGCCGGAGCTTGTTTCGCCCGGCCTTACGCCCCCAGCGGCTGGGCCAGCTCCTGCAGGAAACGCTCCAGCACACCAAGCTGCTCCACGGGTGAACGGCCGGCTTCGCGAAAGCGCAGCCTGATTTCAAATTCCTCGTCGGTATTGCTGAACTTAACCCGGTTACGGTAACGTTCCCCCAGCGCCACCAGTTTCTCCCCGGTCAGGGCCCGGTTATCGGCAAAAACCAGGCGGTAAAAACCTTGCTGCCTGCTGATCGTTTTAATCTGCAAGCGCCCGGCCATAATCCTGATGCGGGATACCCGCAGCAGATTCCGCACCTGTGGGGGCGGGTCCCCGAACCGGTCTACCAGCTCCTCCTCCAGTTCGGTTAATTCCTCCTCCCGCCGTAATGAAGCTATGCGCCGGTAAAGCTCTACCTTTTGGTTGGTATCGCTGACGTATTCCCCGGGAATGTATGCCTCCACCGGCAGTTCCACCACAGTTTCCACGCGGCGTTCTACCTGCTGGCCCCGCGCTTCCTGCACGGCTTCCTCCAGCAGCCGGCAGTAGAGATCGAAGCCGACCGCCGCAATGTGCCCGTGCTGCTCGGCACCCAGTATATTGCCCGCACCCCTGATTTCCAGGTCGCGCATGGCGATCTTGTAGCCCGAGCCGAACTCGGTGAACTCGCGAATGGAAGCCAGCCTTTTTTCGGCCACCTCGTTGAGTACTTTGTCTTTGCGGAAGGTAAAGTAAGCATATGCCAGGCGGTTGGATCGCCCTACTCTGCCGCGCAGCTGGTAAAGCTGGGCAAGGCCGAA
Source organism: uncultured Peptococcaceae bacterium (assembly GCA_913064925.1). Taxonomy (GTDB): domain Bacteria; phylum Bacillota; class Desulfotomaculia; order Desulfotomaculales; family Desulfallaceae; genus CAJYBN01. Next base: position 118 of record CAJYBN010000204.1, on the reverse strand, counting down.
ATTATTGGCTTCCTTGACAATCAGCGTGTTGACGTTGGGAATGTCCAGACCGTTTTCAATGATGGTGGTCCACACCAGAATGTCATAAGCCCCGTCGATAAAGTCCAGCATAATCTGC
>CAJYBN010000203.1 GCA_913064925.1 uncultured Peptococcaceae bacterium | reverse complement strand
GGTGCAGGAGCTTGCCGGCCGCGCCGGCCTGCCCATGCCGCGCCTTTACCGCACGCCTTCGCCGCAGCCCAACGCCTTCGCCACGGGACGCAACCCGCAAAACTCGGCCATTGCCGTCACCGACGGCTTGATGCGCCTGCTCTCCCGCACCGAGGTGGAAGGCGTGCTGGCCCATGAAATGGCCCACATTAAAAACCGCGACGTCCTGGTGGGGACCATCGCGGCCACCATGGCCGGCGCCATCACTATGATCGGCAACATGCTCCAGTGGGGAGCCATATTCGGCTTCGGCGGCGACGACGAAGAAGGGGGAGGCGCGCTAGGCATGGCCAGCATGCTGCTGATGGCCATCCTGGCCCCCATAGCGGCCATGCTGATACAACTGGCCATCTCCCGCTCGCGGGAATTTTTGGCCGATGAAACCGGCGCCAGGCTGGCCGGCAGCTCCAGCGGGCTGGCCAACGCCCTGCTCAAGCTGGAGCGGGCCGCCCACCAGATTCCCATGCAAACCAACCCGGCTGCATCGCACTTGTTCATTGTCAATCCCCTGTCCGGTCAGGCCATGGCCCGGCTGTTCAGCACCCACCCGCCCATCCAGGAAAGAGTGGAGCGCCTGCAGCGCATGCGGATATAAAAAACCGGCCGCCGAGCCGGTTTTTTATTTGGAGGTGAAAGCACCGTGCCCAGCCCGAATCCCATCGGAATATTTGATTCGGGTGTGGGAGGTATATCGGTAATGAAGGAAATCCGGCGCCTGCTGCCGGGCGAAGACCTTCTTTATTACGCCGATTCCGCCCATTGTCCTTACGGAGAAAAACCGCCGGAGCAGATTCGCCGGCGCATTGTCAAAATAACCCAGTTCCTGGTCAGCCGCAGGGTAAAGATGGTGGTGGCCGCCTGTAATACGGCATCCATAGCGGGCCTTGATTTCCTGCGCCGATTGTTCCGGCTGCCCATCGTGGGCATGGAACCCGCCGTCAAGCCGGCAGCCGCCGCCACCAGGAACGGCAAAGTAGGCGTGCTGGCCACGGGCGTCACAATCTCCGGGGAAAGGTTCCACTCGCTGATCCGGCGCTTCGCCAACGGGGTGGAAGTGTTCACCGTGCCCTGCCCCGGGCTGGTGGAGCGGGTCGAGCTGGGCCTGGTCGACCACCCCGCCACCAAACAACTGCTGGAACAATACCTGGCGCCCCTTTTGTCCAACGGCGTGGATACCATTGTTTTGGGCTGTACCCATTACCCCTTTCTGCGGCCGCTGGTGGAATCCATAGCAGGCCCATCCATGACGGTAATCGACACCGGCAGCGCCGTAGCCAGGCGGGTGGTGCAGGTCCTGGAGCAAGGGGCGCTGCAGTCCGGCCGCACGGCGGGAGGCAAGGAAATTTTTTTTACCAGCGGTGATCCCGGCCGAGTAAAGGAAACCATCGCCCGCCTCTGGGGCCGCGCTCCGGAACTGCACTGCAAAGCATTATAAAAGCAAATCCCGGCCGCCAGGTTTACCAGCCGGGCTGCGCTGCTTTATTCCACCACTTCACCCTCCACGTCGATGGCGCCCTCCCCGTCATGGCCGGTCCAGCTGTTGCGGGCGTAGTAATCCGCCGCAATGCGCCCCACCCGGCGGCAAATGAAATAGTTTATGGTTCCGGAAATAACCGCCCCCAGGAGGGGAATTATCCTCAGCACCGTGCGCTGCGTGGCCCTAATGCCCAGGGTTTTTAGCAATTCCTGCACCAGGCGCACGAACGCCTGGTTACCCATCTGGCGCACCGCTGCCTTGCTGACTGTTTTGTTGGCCACGTCCGCGCCGACGGCGGAAGCCATCACCCACACCGCTTCCCGGGATACGCCGGGCAGGTTGAGGTCGCGGCCGTATACCGCCGACATCTCCAAAACCATCTGCGCCATGAAATAACTAACCGCCGCCATGTCCACGGCGGTGCCGCCGATAAGGGTTACCGCCGTGCCGATCACCGGAAAGGTGGCGGGAAGCGCCGTGAGGGCGCCGGTAAGCCCGCACAGGCGGCTTTTTTCGGCAATGATCAAATCGCAAAGCTCCCTCTCGCTCAGGTGAGGATACTGCCTGCGCATTCTTTCCACTTTTTTATAAACTTCTTCCTTGTTGACCATAGCAAAGGGATTGAGCCTCATGGCCGCACCACCGCCGCTGTATATTTGTTGTATAATTTTAGTATACTACTTTTCCGCAACACAGGGCAAACCAGCCCGCCGCCAGCTGCCGCCGCTGGCACAAAAAATCCTGCTGTTGGCAACGGGAGGACATCCCTGTGCAATTAAAAAGAATATTTACCAGGATGGTTTTGCTGGTACTGCTGCTGGTAATCGGCCTGAACGCCGGCAGGCCCGAACCCGATTACGGCCGGCCGGCGCTGGATTACGCACCCCTGCAAAAGCAAATAGGCTGCTTCCTGGCCGGTAAACCGGGTACTTACGGAGTTTACTTCATAGACCTGAATTCCGGCGCCCAGTTCGGTTATAACGCGTACACGGCCTTTCATGCCGCCAGCACCTTCAAGCTGCCCATGAACCTTTACCTTTACCGGCAGGCGGCACGCGGCCGCCTGAACCTGGACGAGCAGCTGGTATACGCGCCCAGGCACCTGGAAGGCGGCACCGGCGTGCTGAAAAGTAAGCCGCCCGGGGGCAGTTATCCCGTCGCGCAGCTGGCCTCGTATTCCATTATTTACAGCGACAACGTGGCCACCAACATGCTGCTGGAAAGGCTGGGCAGAAAAAACGTCAAATCGTTCATGCGTTCCCTGGGCGGCCTGGTGGTGGATGACGAGCAAAACGTCACCTGCCCCCACGACCTGGCGCTGTACATGCGAGAAACCCTGCAGTTCGCCCGCTCCCGCCACCCGGAGGGGAAGATTTTGCTGGAGGACCTGTTTAACGCACAATTCAAGGAAAGAATACCTTACCCGCTGCCGCCTGGCACCAGGGCGGCCAACAAGATAGGTACCTGGCCACCCAGCAACACGTACAACGACGTCGCCTACGTGGTGCACCTGGAACGTCCCTACATACTGGCCGTCACCAGTAAAGACACCCCCGGCTACTACGAAGCGCTGGAGGTAATCCGCCAGGTCTCCAAGATGGTGTACCAGTTCCAATCCACGGGCGGCTCCCGGCCGCCCGCCAAGGCCGTGTAAAATACCAGCGGCATCAAAAGCAGACCGAGCCGAAAATAGAAATGAACCTCGTCTTGCCAGACGCCAAAAATGTGTTACAAAGCAAATAGCTCGCCCAAAACCGGTCTTGATTACGGGCGGGCTTTATGGTATTATAAGCTTTGTTCAAGAAGATACGGACGGGGGCGAGTAGCTCAGCGGGAGAGCACCGCGTTCGCAACGCGGGGGCCGGGGGTTCGAATCCCCTCTCGTCCACCAGGCAGGTCTTGCCGGACACGGCAAGGCCTTGTTTTTTGGCAGGAGATTTTATAATGAGAGTATAAATAATAACTGCAACGATACTTGACATAATAACGGGGTTATAACATTATGGGTGTGTTAATTAACCTATTTACCAAATTAAAGCACATCATAAAAACTCACCCCGGCAACCGCCGCGCCCTGGCGTTCCTGCTGGTGCTGGTTCTGGGCGGGGCCATAGCCATTTACCTGCTGGAAAAGAACGTCAACGAGCAATTTACCGGGCTGGGCGACGGCTTGTGGTGGAGCATCGTCACCATTACCACCGTGGGCTACGGCGACAAGTTTCCCGTTACCACGGCCGGCAAGCTTACCGCCATGCTGGTCATGTTCGGCGGCATCGGGTCTTTCGGTTACATTGCCGGAACGTTGCTGGAGGACTTTATCAACAGGGAGCGGGGAAGGATGACCTTTCACCTGAAAAACCACTACGTTATCTGCGACTACAGTTACAAGGCTGAAAACATTTGCCGGGAGCTGAAAAATGAAATTAAAGACTGCCAAATCGTGCTCATTGCCGACAGGGAAGAAAACCCGGTCAAGGAAACACCCGGGGTGTTTTTCGTGCGGGGAGACAGCACCAAGGAAGCCGTCTTGGAAAAAGCCAGCGTGCGCGATGCCGCCACAGTTATCGTGCTGGCCGACAGCGCGGTGGACGAGCACATGGCCGACGCCCATTCTGTGCTGACAACCCTGGCCGTGCGGCACATGAACCCCTCCTGCAAAATAGTGGCCGAGTCTTTGAACCCGGAAAACATCGGGCACTTCCGCCGGGCGGGGGCGGACGAAATTATTTGCACCGGAGAAATTTCCGGCCAGCTGATTTTCCGTTCCAGCATAGACAACGGGGTAACGGACATTCTGCGCGAGCTGGTGACCAACCGTTTCGGCAACGAGCTTTACTCAGGAAAGGTGCCTTCCCACCTGGTGAACGCCCAGTTCGAGGAATCCCTGTCAGAGTTAAGGAAAAAAGGCGCCATATTGCTGGGCATTTACCGCGACGGAAAGCTGCTCACCAACCCCCCGCCTGCAACGGTGTTGCGCAAGGAAGACCACCTGGTTTACATCGCGCCGGATCGGATTTTTTAGCAGGCGCCCCCTCGGCGCCCTCTATCTATCAGCCTTTGCTGCGCAGCTTTTCTTTTAAGCGGGCCAGTTCCTGTTCGATTTCGTCTTCAGCTCCGCCCAGTTCGGCCAGTTCCCGTTCCAAGTCCTGGCCTTTGCCGCCCAGTTCCATGCCCGCTGCAGCCT
>CAJYBN010000202.1 GCA_913064925.1 uncultured Peptococcaceae bacterium | reverse complement strand
AACTCACTGCATAATTTAGATTCTGCAGTGAACGGGCAAAAATAACCATTCAGGCTCGGTGGAGAGCAATCTCTGCCGGGCCTTTTTGTGTATTACACCAATTTGAAAGGGGAAATCGAAGATGCTGAAACAATTCGAGCAACACCTGATAACAGACGGCAAGTCGCCCAAGACGCTGGGAGGCTACCTGGACGACGTCAGTGTCAATGGCCATTTGAAAACCTGCCCTTTTGACCGTGAAGTTAGACAAATCGTGATATGATGTTTTGCCCGCTCCCTCTTCGCTTGCGGGATATTCGAGGGGGCGGGCATTGTTTTTCTTTACAAGCTGCCGTTTGTGCGGGTTTTTCGCGGCTGTAACGGCCGAAGCTGCAAAAAGGGGTGAAGGCGTAAAATGTTCAGGGAAAGGTTTACTTAATAATGCAAGACAATGGGGTGAACCATTTCTAGCTGTTCACCAATGTAAGCCATAAAATTCCTGCCTCACCCCCAGGGGGGAGGCAGGAATTTTTCTTTACCTCAGAAATCATTTCCCGGGGTGATTTACCGGCATCAGAGAAACTGGTAAAGTTTAGATAACTTGTCCGCCGGGAGGTCCCCGTTTTGAGCACAGCGAAGTGAGGGGGTGTTCAAGTCGGTTATTGAGTACATTTGATTTTGAAAAAGTTCCGGCCGGATACCTTCAAGGTCAAGAATACCTGAAACTGGTTATGGAAACCTGTATGGCGATAAATATAGAGATAGATTCTGCATGGACCCCCATACCGCTGACGCGTCATCATCAGAATTGAAATAAAGGAGATGATGGTTGAATGAGCTATTATCATTTAGTAATAAGAGGAAGGTTTTACATATTTCTCGTTATTTCATTATCTATAATTCTCCTGTTGCCGTCTGTACCCGTATTTGCAGCAGAAACTCCGCCCCTGCCGCCCGGAGTCCCCTACGGGGACGAAGTGGCATTGATGAATGACTTGTGGAATATAGCAACCAGCACCAATGACACCCGTAAGACCGGCCAGGCCCTGGCTAACTATGCAATTGGAAAACTTGCCGGCACCAACCCCATAACTGCCTGGTGCTACTGGGCTTCCCAGGCGGGAATGTACGGGGCGAATAAACTCAACCAGCACCAGCTCAACGAAGTTTTAAGGGCTTACGCCAGGGCCCGGGAAGGCAGAGGGAAATTTTACGGTTACGACCTGTCGGGAGATTTTAATCTTAAGGATGCGGGGAATTACCTGTACTGGCTTTATGACCGGCGTATGGCCCACTTTGACAAGTTTGTGGGGGCCGTGGTCAAGGGAGATATCAACTACCCCAGGCACAAAATGTCGGAGCAGGATTACGTCAAGGCGCTGGCGGCCCTGGAAGTATATTACCGCTTTGAGCAGGCCACCGAAGAAGCGAAGAAAAAAAACACCGGCGGCGGGTCAAATCCCCAGGCCCCCCCGGTACCGCCGGGAGAGGGCAACATCACCAACAGCTATACAACGCCCAACGGCAATACTCATATAGATTATGATGACGGCAGTTGGGCGGAAATTCATACAAACGGCACCGTAATATACGGCAATAATGACGGCACGTTTACCGTGGTACTGCCCAACGGTGAAAAACATGATTTTGATTCCAGCGATAATATGTATAACTTTCTCAACAATAATAACACCCAGAACCTGCCCAGCCACAACAGCAGCAACCCCGACGACAACGCTTCGGCTTCAACGGGCGTGAGCCGGGAGAAGAATTTATACAATGCCTGGCTGCGCCTGGCAGTGGCCAAGGATAACAGCGTGGCCCTGGATATACTGACTTATGAAAATAAAAACTGGACCCGGGACGAACTGCAAAATTTCCGGGACATTGTAACGGACAGCGAGCGCTGGTATTACGCGCTCCAGGGCACAAGATACTTCTATGAGGATGCGGCTCATTATCTTCAGGGCGTTTCTGGCGCCGATTCCGGTGAACAGGAAACGGTGGAGATACAGTTGGACATAGATGATCCGGAATTGTCTAAACCAATAACCTATACGCCCCTTTCGGTTTCTTCCGTTGCCAGAATGTACCGTGAACAGCCGGGCACCTTTGCCGCCGTGACCGCACTGCCCATGGCTGCTGTGGAAGCCGTCCGGTCAGTGCCGGATATAGCTGTGCTCAGGCGCGGTTATTATAAAGAAGCCCTTGACCTCCTGGCCCAAGTGGGGGAACCGGCCACCCTGTTTGATGAATTTTTCCGTGTTGAGGACTTGAGAAAATTTCCCGTCCTGGTTATCCCCACGGCAGGTTTAAGCGGCCTGGATTCCCAGTGGTTTCGCGGCAAACTGGAAGAATATGTAGAGTCGGGCGGTACGCTTTTGTGCTTTACCCAGCAGCACGGTGAAGATTTTGCGGCGCTGCCGGGAGGCAAAGTTAAGGGATACGGCTACGATGAAGATGAACTGTGCCAGTTTGCCTCCGCCTACTTCGGTGAGTACAAGCCCCTTTTGGCGGGCCAGACCAAGCCGACGCCCGACTTCAATGTGGATGGTTTTTTTACATCCTACCCGCGTGATGCTGTAGTTCTCTTAAACCGTACCAAGAACCAGATGCCCATAATGCTTCTTTATACATTCGGCGACGGTCAAGTGCTGGCCACCACTATGTACAGTGATTGGGCCACGTCCAGTTACCAGGATACCAAAGACGATAAAGTCTGGCTGCGTGACTTTATCAACTGGGTGCGTTTTCCGGATGCCGCCAAAAAGGAATATAAAAACGGCGACGAGGTAACCCTGGAAGTGCCGGTGGTAAACTGGAGTTATGAAGATGCTTCTTCCATAGACGTGAGAATCGTTGATCCCGGGGGAAACACCGTAGCGACTTTTGCAAATCAAAACCTGGGCTCCCTGGCCGCCGGGGATGACAGGATTGTTGAGGTCAGGTATGCAATTCCGGAGGATAACACATCTTACGGGTATTACCTGGTTGACTATACATTGAAAAACAGTGCCGGGGCAATCATCCAGAACAGCTTTGGCAAGGCCGCCTTTGTGGTCAGCCGTTTCCGTACCAATGAATCGGGGTTTATTTACCAGGAAAGCCCCATAGCAGTATCGGCTATCAGTGACAGGGAAAATTATTATGAACATGAAACCGGAAATTTTACTATCCTGGTTACCAATAGAACCGGTTCCGAGCAGCAGGCCACTGTGTGTTATTATTTTCCTCACCACGCTGAATGGGCTGAATGGTATGGGACAAAAAAAGAAATTTACGGAACGCGTGACGAACCTTTAACTAAAGATGTCACGGTACCTGCTGGTAGCAGCGTTTCCTTCACTGTTGATCTTGAGGATTTGCGGCGAAACGACGCATTGATTGTACGGGTCAAGGTTGACGGTAAGGAAGTGGCCTACGCCCGGCGTGGGTTTTTCGTGAGGCGGTTAGATCTGGTAATCAGGGCGAGTCTGGATAAGAACGAATACGAGCCCGGCGAACCCATCGAGTTGTGTGTAAATGCGCGCCAGAACCTGGAACGGGAACTGCCGGTGGAAATATTTATCAGGCCCCGCTGCGGTGGGGACCCCATCTACAGTCTTACCGGCCGGGTTTTGGCCACTGCCGGCGGTAACGATGAATATTTTACCCTCACGCCGGAGTTGCGGGGCGGGAGATATAATGTTTACGTTTATGTAGGGGGCGAGAGAGGCAGTATTCTTACATTTTCCGTATCTGAAGAACTGGCTTTCACTGCCGGCCTCGCGTGTGACAGCCGGTTAACCGGACTTGATGTGCCGGTGAAGGTGGGCATTACAAACGAGGGATTGTTTGATTATGACGTGCGTATACAGGGAGGACTGGCAGGTAAGGACGAAGATGCACTGGTAGAAACGGTAACCGTTCCGGCCGGCGGCAGTATAAATAAAACCATTGCCATACCCCTGCCGGAAAACCTTTGGGCCGGACAATACACGCTCCAGGTAAGTTTTACATCGGACCACGGCTATGATTACACCTGGCAGGAAAATGTTTATGTAAGCGGGCCGGAGATTGTCCTGGGAGAACCTGGCGAAGCCTATTCCGCCGGAGGTATCGTAACGATTCCCGTAGAAAATACAGGACTTTCCACGTCCGGTTTCTTGTTCTGGGAATTGGTTTTGAAAGATATAGCAGGAGAGGTCGTTGCTGAAAACAGCGGGAGGTGCCAGCTGGATGCCGGGGCTTCGGAAAATATGACCCTGGATATTCCCGCCGATATTACCAACGGGACTTATACCCTGGATATTAAGGCCGGCCGGCAGAGAACAACCCGTACCGTAAATATAGAAGGAGTGGCTTCCGACCTGAAACTCGAGCTGGAAGATATGTACACCGTTACGGATGGAACTCCCGTCAGAGTTTCTGCCGTGGCCGCCAATACTTCCGCTGTGGATATTGAAAACGCCACCTTGACGTTGAGCATCCAGAGGGCCGGGGAAAGTTTGAAAAACGGCGCCGCCTTCCAGGCGGAGGAGGTGCTGGCCGCGCTGGCACCGGGAGCAGGAAGGCTTTACGTGCTGCAGAATAACGGCACCCGCTACCAGATCCGGCTTTACACCATAAATGAAACTCTGGAGCACCTGGAGATGACCGAAGCCGGTACGTACGACCTGGCAGAGGCCGGAGCGGGCAGCGGGGTGGCAAATCAATTGGCCGGCGACGGGGAAGCCGTTTATGCCGTTGCTTACGACGGTTCCGGAGCCAGGGTTTACAAGCTGAAACAAGGTTTCTCCCAAGTGCAGCGGGGAGGCCTCCTGCGGGGGATTACAGAGGCCGCTGACATTGCCCTTGCCGGGGATTATATCTT
>CAJYBN010000201.1 GCA_913064925.1 uncultured Peptococcaceae bacterium | reverse complement strand
TTGCTGAACAGCACCGCCCGGTGGTCCCGCAGCGCCGGCGAATCCGAATCGTCCCGGTCCACCACGTACTTGGCCACTTCTTTGGGCGCGGACGGGTTGGAAACGTCGAACAGGGCTATCTTTACTCCCTGCACCCGGGTGGGCGGCGGCATTACCATGGGACGCACGGGCCCTGGCTGCGGCTCCGGCCCCACGGCAACCTCCCGGCCGATGCCGATAAGGTGGTTCTCGTCGTAGGGATGCAGGTAATCCGAGTAACCCGGGATTTTTAATTCTCCCAGTACCTGCGGAGCGGCGGGGTCCTTCAGGTCGATGACGAACAGTGGATCGACCCGCCGGAATGTCACCAAGTAAGCCCGGTCGCCCATGAACCTGGCGGAAAAAATCCTCTCCGTGGGGGCCAGCCCCGTAAGCTTGCCGGTTACCTGCATGTTTTCATCCAGCACGTATATGTTGTTTTTGGGGTTGGGCGGCCCTACGAACCAGAACCCCTCCGAGGTGGTGGCAATGCGGAAATAACCGTTGTGTTCGTCCATGGAAAATTGGTTGAGCACCTGGCCGTCCACCTCGCCCCGCGCACGGTATTCCACCTGGCCGTCGTTAATGCCCAGCTTGTAAATGACGGTTTTATTCTGGTCCCGGGCCATGTCGCAGTACCACTTGTCACGGTAGGCCGCGATTTTTTCTTCCAGTTCCAGGGCCTTGCCGTAATCCAGTTGGCTTAGGTACTCGTCAAATATCTCTTCCACCTGCTGCAATTGCCGGTCATAATCCTGCCCCGAGTTGCGCACGGCTTTTATTTTTGCGGCAATCTCAACCGGTACCGCTGCCGCCAGCCCGTCCAGCAGTTTGCCCGTGTATAGGGCGAAGTCCGGGGCTTTGCTGCCGGTCAGGTAGATGTTATTTTGCGACACGTAAAGGTTTTGTGACATGCCGGTAAGAAAAGTTTTGCTCTGCACAGGAGCGGCGGCTTCCTTGATGTTCAGGGTTAGTACCGTGGTGTACCGGTAAAAGCGGTCAGGGTAAGGAAAGTAATGAATTTCCGCGGGTGGCACCGTGCGCACCTGCCCGTTGGTGGTAATCCTGGGCAAGACCACATCCGCTTTGCCGCTGTTTGCGTCCCAGCGGTAAACAGGGGTGTTGATCACCGCGTAAACATGGTCGCCGATCATGCGCGAATTCACGTAGTAGCCGTCGCACTTGTTGTTTTGAACCAGTTTCGGTTCGGCCCGGTCGGTGACGTCATACTTGTTGATGAACATGGTTTCGGGGTCGGGCCCGTTGCCGAGTACCACCAGGGTATCGCCGTTGATGAAGGCTTCCGCCGGTTGGCCATCAAACTTTATTTCGGACAGCTTGCGTGCTTTGTCGGCCGGGTGAGCTTGGATAATGAAAAGCCTGTTACCGCTGATTACATACAGGTAATTACCGTCGGTTTTCACTATGTCGGCCTCGTCGACGCCCCGCACCTGGTTGTTAGTGCCGGAAAAGTCGGGAGTTGAGGATTCTTTGGCCTGGCGCTGGCGGCCGGCATCTAGCGCCGCGGTGAACTCCATTTTCATTATTCCGGCGCCTCCTCCAGCTACGTCCGCTGATATGGGCCGCCCGAAAAGCATGGAGAAACGCTCGACCAGGCGGGTGTTCTCTTCGATGTACTGCACCAGTTCCCGGTAAGACGCAAACCTGCTCGGTTCACCAGCAGCTGATTGCTGGGGTTTGTAAGAAATCCCCGCCAGCATGACAGCGACCACCAGCCCCACCAACAGTATTCCGCCAGTAATTTTTCTTAACGGCACGGAAATTGCCACCTACCTTTGTGCGTTTATCCATGTTGACGCCTGGCAGGCGCCAAATGTTCCCTTGCCGGCGGCGGTTACCGGCTGCATTTTTGCAAGTAGGTATTAAGTGCGATTTAATTAATGTAATAAGCGGGCAGGAATAAAGGTATAAGGGTTGAAATAATAGAAAAATATCGAGAACGGGAGAATGATCCAGCCATGCGTGATGAAACACTGGACCATGTTGGGGATATTGAACAGAAGCCGCCGTTTTACGTGCTGGACGAGTTCGACAGCGCCCTGGACGAGGAGCGTAAACACGAGATTTTCGACCTGTACCGGCAGGAACTGGGCCGTAAGCTAATCGCGGTTTCGCCCAAGGTGCACGGCGATCGCTATCTGGACCGGTTCGGCAAGTTCCATTGCGTGGTGGCCAATCCCGGCGCTGCTCCGGACCGGTCGGTAAGCGAAGTTTACGATGTCACCAGGGAAAATGCCGGGAAATCAGGTAGCAGGAAGAGCAAAGCAACAGCGGGGTTTAAACCGCCGGAGAGCAGTTTAATCAATATTGCACCCCGCGCATTTACGTGATACACTTATTTACGTGGAGGTGAGATCATTGGAGTACCAAAATATAACATTGTCCATCCCCAAGGAGATATTGAAAAAAATAAAACATATAGCAGTAGAAAGGAATACCTCGATTTCCAGGCTATTGGCCAGCCATTTGGAGGAAATTGTTGAAAGAGATGATAAGTATAAAGCAGCAAAAACCAGGCAAATACATGCCATGGATGAGGGTTATGATTTATTAGGCGAAGGAACAATAAACTGGAGCCGGGAGGAACTGCATGAGCGATAGTGAGGGGCGCCAGTTTGTTGATACGAACGTTTTTGTTTATGCTTATGACAGGCAAAACGAGGCAAAGCAAAGATTGGCCCGGGAATTGCTGAAACAGTTATGGGAGAATCGCAGGGGCTGCGTGAGCATCCAGGTTTTGCAAGAGCTTTATGTAACAATGACGAAAAAGGTTGCTGTTCCGTTGCAGCCGGGTGTAGTGGCTGGAATTATATCCGACCTGAGTACATGGAACTGTCATAAGCCTGATGTAAATGATATTTTGGATGCCATTAGTGTACAGCAAAGGTATAAAACGTCCTTTTGGGATGCAATGATACTAAACAGTGCTCGCAAAATGGGTTGTAGAGTATTGTGGTCGGAAAATTTTAATACCGGCCAGGTTTACGAAGAAGTTCTGGTGTTGAATCCTTTTGACAGTGAAAACTCCGGGAGATACAAATAGAATAGTATTTATTATTGTTGTTTCTTGTAATTGTTTTCCCGGGAGAAAAGCCGATGCAATGGAATACCTGGTTAATTATAAATGGCCGGGCAATGTGCGTGAGCTTGCCAATTTAATCGAGCGATGCCCGCATTGTCAGCCACGCCCGGGCCGGCGTAGAGCCCGACCTGATGAGTTACGGCCCCGTGCCGGCCATCAAAAAAGCGCTGCAGCGGGCGGGTCTTGCGCTGTCCGATATCGATCTTATTGAACTGAACAAGGCCTTTGCCGCTCAGTATCTGGCTTGCGGCTTTTTAAGGGGCAGTGATAAATTGGTCGACTATAAAATTCCCGTAAGATATAAATTTGTAAAACAACTGCCCAGGTCGGAAACCGGTAAAATTTAAAAACATCTATTACTAAAAAGTATAAAAGATAGGGGGTTTTGAATTGTCATACCAATTAACTGAGGAACAGGAAATGTTGCGTCAAACAGTTCAACGGCTGGCGGAGGAAAAAGTGGCGCCGCGGGCTGCTGAAATTGACGAGAAGGACGAGTATCCCTGGGACTTGAAAGAAATGATTGCCGAGCAGGGATTGCTGGGCGCCGGTATACCTGAAGGGTACGGCGGAACGGGCGCCGGGCTTGCTTCGGTGTGCCTGATCGTCGAAGAGATCGCCAAGGTTTCCGCTTCCGCGTCCCTGATTGTCGCTGCCCAGGAACTGGGGATGATGCCCATTTTACTTTGTGGTTCCGAGGAGCAAAAACAAAAATACCTGCCGGGCATCGCCGACGGCGACAAGATTGCAGCTTTCGCCCTTACGGAGCCCAACGCCGGTTCGGATGCCGGAAGCGTCAAGACTAGGGCGGTCCGGGAAGGCGACAAGTACTTGCTTTCGGGACAAAAATGTTTTATTACCAATGGCAGCATCGCGGACGTATTTACCGTGTTTGCCACCACCGATCCCAAGTCCGGGCTCAAAGGCCTGAGCGCCTTCATTGTAGAGAAAAATTACCCCGGGCTGAGCGTGGGCAAAAGGGAGCATAAAATGGGCATCCGGGGTTCGGAAACCACGGAGATTATTTTTGACAACTGTCCCGTGCCGGCGGAAAACCTGGTGGGCGAGGAAGGCCAGGGATTTAAAATCGCCATGATGACTCTGGACTGCACCCGTCCCGTTATCGGGGCCCAGGCCGTGGGCATCGCCCAGGGTGCGCTGGATTACGCCATTAATTACGCCAAGCAGCGGGTTCAGTTTGGCAAGCCGATTGCTTCCTTCCAGGGCATCCAGTTCATGCTGGCCGACATGGCTACAAAGGTTGAGGCGGCCAGGCAGTTGGTATACAAAGCTGCTTTCTTAATTGAAAACGCCCAAAAGAATAACGTGCCCGCCCGTGAAGTCAGCCGGTTTTCCTCAATGGCCAAGCTATTCGCCTCGGACGTGGCCATGCAGGTGACGGTGGACGCTGTACAGGTGCTGGGGGGTTACGGCTACATGAAGGAATACCCGCTGGAGCGCATGATGCGCGACGCCAAGATTACCCAGATTTACGAGGGTACCAACCAAATTCAACGGGTTGTGATCGCCAAAAATTTACTGGATTAGTGAATAAAAAGTGGAGCCTTCGGCTGGAGGGCTTCCGCTTATAACTTGAATTTTACTAATTTTTAGCCCATTTATAATTTTCGTGAACCTCCCCCGGGACAAGCCCCGGGGCTTCGTCCCGAAGGTTTCTCATGTCATCGGAAAGCCGCCCGCTAAAGCACG
>CAJYBN010000200.1 GCA_913064925.1 uncultured Peptococcaceae bacterium | reverse complement strand
TTTTAAGGCAAGCCAAGACCGAGCATGATAAAATGGAGAAATATTATACACCATATATGGATTTTGCGGCAATTGACGCTCGTCGAGAACAGACGCTATCCCGCATATTGGAAATTATTGAGGAAAAAAATATATAATCACTGGTATTGCTGCCCTCCAAGCCTTAATGGAGGGCTTTACTTATTTTCTCTCCTCGCCGGTAAAAAGCCGGGTAATGCAACATTAATATCATTAAGTATACAATATTCCTAGAGAAAAAATCTTGCATTTTAGCGCAAAAAACGTATAAAATACTTACACAAAGACCAATGAATGTTGGGGCAATGGTGTCCCATGCAAGCTTGAACGTTCATTAAAAGCTTGCATGGGCTTTATTGTTTTACTCACGTAAAGACAACCTCAACGGTACAACGTAGTACCTTTACCAAGGGCAATGAGGCCCGTAAGGCAGTTGCAGTCAATCTGCACCTGTTTTACGTGCCTTTTTATTTTTTTGCAGATGGGGGAAAAGGAAGAAATGGGCAGGATTTTAATTAAACCGGAAGTATGCATAGGTTGCCGCCTCTGCGAGATATGGTGCACGGTGGCTCATTCCAAAACCAAAAACATCATCAAGGCATTTTTATATGAAGAGGTTAGGGCGCTGCCGCGGGTTCAGGTCGAAGAGAAACTTCCCTTGACCTTTCCCATGCAATGCAGGCATTGCGAAGAACCCGACTGCGTTGCCGCGTGCATCAGCGGCGCTTTATCCAAAGACCCCGGCACGGGCAGGGTGGATCATGATGCCGAGAAGTGCGTCGGGTGTTTTAGTTGTGTGCTTGCTTGCCCCTACGGGTGCATTAATATCAATGAAAATGAGCGCAAAGTTGTCAAGTGCGATTTGTGTCGGGAGTTGGACACTATGTACTGCGTAAGCCATTGTCCCAACGAAGCGCTGGTTTTTGTAAACGAATAATCAAATAAGCATGGAGGAAATTGGTTATGAATGAATTTGATTACGTCATTATCGGTAATTCCGCCGGCGCCATTGGATGTATTGAAGGGATAAGGAGCGTGGACAATACGGGCACTATTGCGCTGGTTTCCGAAGAAGCGCACCACGTTTACTCGCGGGCACTGATCCCATATTTCCTTTCCGGTGCTACGGGTACGAGCGGCATGGCTTTTAGGCCGCCTGATTTTTACGAGCGTGCTGGAGTCCGGTTGTTTTTGAACAAGAAGGCGGTCAAAATTAATTTTGGCGACAAAGAAGTCGTTTTGGATGACGGCAACAAGCTAGGCTACGGCAAGCTTCTCCTTGCTACCGGTGGTAAGCCGGTTTTCCCTCCCATACCAGGCCTCAGGAAAAAGAATGTATTTAGCTTTCACAGCATCAAAGACGCATTGGGCATAAAGCAACACATGGCCGGCGCCAGAAATGCCGTCGTTTTAGGCGGCGGGGTTATCGGCCTGATGGCCGCCGAAGTGCTGCTAAAAAAGAACATTAAAGTCTGCGTATTGGAACTTGCCGATAGGGTGCTGGCTCCAGTCGTTGATGTTACGGCGTCAAGGATGGTGGAAGAAACGTTCCGGGAGGCGGGGGTTGAAGTGCTGACCAACAACACTGTGGCAGCCGTGCATGGTAAAGAATACGTGGAAAAAGTTACTTTGCAGGACGGCAGGACCATACCGTGCGATTTATTGATCGTTGGCATCGGCGTAACACCGCGGGTTGAGCTGGCGGAGGAAACGGAATTAGAAGTTGACCGGGGTATCGTGGTCAACGAGCAAATGCAAACCTCGGTTTCGGACGTTTACGCGTGCGGCGATTGTATTTCTGTTTATAATTTCGTTACGGGCTTAAAGCAGCCGCTGCCCTTGTGGCCCAACGCCTACTTGGGTGGAAGAATTGCGGGCGTCAACATGGCCGGCAAAACAAGGGAATATACGACGGGTACGTCCATGAACGCCATGCACTTTTTTGACCTTAATTTAATAAACGCTGGTGTGAACGCAACCGCAGACGGCGATGCGGATTGGCATGTTGTCAGCAAGCTGGATCCTGAAAAGAAAATATACAGGAAATTTACCATAGACCGCGATGGGGTTTTGCGCGGGTTCATTTTGATCGGGCAGGTTGCCAGAGCGGGAATACTGTTGAACTTGATGCGCAAAAAGATAGACGTGCGGGGTTTTCAGCAGGAGCTGCTGCGGGATAATTTCGGATATGCCGATCTGCCGGATTTGATAAGATGGCACTTGTTAAAAGAGCATATGATTTTGGGAGTGGTGTAAATGCTGGTGCAGAATAAATATTCCAGCGAAAGGTTCGTACCTGAAAAAGATATCGCCGCCTGTGGTCTTTTTGGCGTAATGGATATTACGGGCAAAAGGTTTAGCGGCGACATGGCCATCAATGCCATGAAAAACATGAAGGTACGGGGTAACGGCTTGGGCGGTGGTTTTGCCATTTACGGTTTGTACCCGGAATACAAGGATTACTATGCCCTGCACGTAATGTTTCAAAACGGTAATTTGGACGCTAAAAGAAAGGTTGAGGAATTTCTCAAGCAACATTTTTACGTGATATATGATGAGGAAATACCTACTAACCCCGGGATAAAGATGTTATCGCCCCCACTGGTCTGGCGATACTTTATTACCCCCAAGAAAAGAAGTGAAGAAGAAACCGTACCCGATGATGAGTACGTTGTGTCCCGGGTCATGTTCTTAAATATTAATATCGAGGATGCCTATGTTTTCTCTTCGGGTAAGGACTTGGGAGTTTTCAAGGGGGTAGGGTTTCCCGAAGAAATAGCCGATTATTTCATGCTGGATAAGCTTTATAAAGGATACATTTGGACGGTACACAGCAGGTTTCCCACCAACACGCCGGGCTGGTGGGGAGGAGCACACCCCTTCAGCATATTGGACTGGACGGTGGTTCATAACGGGGAGATATCTTCTTACGGCACCAACAGAAGGTTTTTGGAAATGCATAACTACTACTGCACTTTGCACACGGACACGGAAGTTGTTGCTTATGCAGTTGATTTACTGATGAGAAGACAGGGCCTGCCCATTGAGGTGGTAAGTAAAATTTTTGCGCCGCCCATGTGGGACTCTATAGAGAACATGCCTCCGGGAGAGAAAGAGTTTTATACGACTTTGCGTATGGTTTACGCGCCCTTGTTGTTGAATGGGCCCTTCACGGTTATTATAGCCCACCACAATGAAATGATCGGCCTGACGGATAGAATAAGGCTGCGGCCCATAACCGCGGGGGTCAAGGATAATATGGTTTTCCTGTCTTCTGAGGAGGCAGCCATAAGAGTTGTTTGCCCCGACCTTGATTTGGCCTGGACGCCGCCGGGCGGCGAGCCCGTGGTGGCTAGGCTGCATACGCAAGACCATCTCGCCAGCTTAAACAAATCCATTTAAAGGTGATGAACATGTATTCGTATCTCCTTCCGGAGTTTTCCGTGGAAAGAATAAAAGAAAAGTGCATTCGCTGCCGGGTTTGCGAAAGGCAGTGTGCAAACAAGGTGCATCATTATGATGCCGAGCTGGATGTTATGTTTGCCGCAGAAGAAATGTGCGTGGGATGCCAGAGATGCGTTGTTTTCTGCCCCACCCGGGCGCTGAACGTGCGGCCGCGGGCTTCCGATTACCATCCCAACCACAGCTGGACGAGGGATAAACTGCAGAATTTGAAAAAGCAGGCCGAAACCGGCGGAGTGATTTTGACCGGAAGCGGCAATGACAAACCTTACAGAATTTATTGGGACCACTTGGTATTGAACGCTTCCCAGGTTACTAATCCGTCCATTGACCCGCTGAGGGAACCCATGGAATTGAAAACATTTTTGGGGCGCAAACCCGATGAGCTGCAAGTAGTTTTTAAAGGAGATAAGGCCAAAATCGCCACCGAACTGCATCCTAACGTACCGATAAGCACACCACTGGTTTTCTCAGCCATGTCCTACGGAGCCATAAGTTACCAGGCTTACAAGTCGCTGGCCATGGCTGCAAAAGAATTCGGCACCCTGTTTAACACAGGGGAAGGCGGCTTACCCTTTCATATGCGGGAGGAATATGGTGCCAACACCATTGTGCAATGTGCCAGCGGGCGGTTCGGCGTGGACCCAGGGTATTTAAAATGCGCAGCTATAATCGAAATTAAAATTGGCCAGGGGGCTAAGCCCGGGATCGGCGGCCATTTGCCGGGCGAAAAAGTTTCACATAAAATTGCCGAGACCAGGATGATACCCCAGGGAACGGACGCGCTATCACCGGCTCCACAGCACGATATTTATTCCATCGAAGACTTGTCCATGTTGATCTACGCCATAAAGGAAGCCACCAACTACGAAAAACCGGTTTCGGTTAAAATAGCGGCCGTGCATAATGTTGCAGCCATAGCTTCCGGTATCGTAAGGGCAGGAGCGGATATCGTGGCCATAGACGGGTTAAGGGGCGGCACCGGGGCGGCGCCGCTGGCCACCAGGGACAATGTGGGCATACCCATAGAATTGGCCCTAGCGGCTGTGGACAAAAGATTAAGGGAAGAAGGAATAAGGCATAAATGTTCCATACTGGCAGCAGGTGGTATCAGGTGTTCCGCCGATGTGGTAAAAGCTGTGGCCCTGGGCGCGGACGCGGTATATATTGGAACTGCAGCGCTCGTCGCTATGGGTTGCACGTTATGCCACAAGTGTTATACAGGGAAATGCAACTGGGGTATTTGCACCCAGGACCCGTATTTAACCAAGAGGTTGAACCCTGAGATTGCAAGTAAAAGGTTAATTAACTTGTTAAGGGGATGGAGCCACGAAATAAAGGAAATGCTGGGCGGAATGGGTATCAACGCCATTGAAAGCTTGCGGGGTAACAGGGAACACCTGCGCGGCGTGGGCTTGGAAGAATGGGAACTTAACGTGCTGGGAG
>CAJYBN010000199.1 GCA_913064925.1 uncultured Peptococcaceae bacterium | reverse complement strand
CGGCCCGAGGCGAAAAAATGCCCCAGAAATCAACTTTTTTTTATCCAAAACTGATTACCGGCCTGGTTATCAACAAGTTTTAAAACTAAGCCACCTGTACGCTTTGGGGCGCAGGCGGCTTTATGCGGCTGCACGGGTCAGTTTTCGTTGGCACCGCTTAAACTGTTGATCCTGTCCTTGGTGGAGATGATGCTGGTTATTTTAACGCCGAAATTTTCGTTTACCACTACTACTTCACCTTTGGCAATGAGCTTGCCGTTAACCAGTATGTCTACGGGCTCGTCCACCATTGATTCCAGTTCCACTATGGCGCCCGGGGTCATTTTCAGCACGTCCTTGATCGGCCTTCTGGTGCGGCCCAGTACCACCGAAACCCGTAGCGGTATGTCTAGCAGCAGGTTCAGTTTTTCCTGGTCTACCTCCACCTGCGGCGGCGCCGGCGCGCCGCCCGGGACGGGCTGCTCGAAGAAATCTTCGCCTGCGCTCGTTGAGCCGCCCGGCATCACTTCCTGCTCGGGCGGCAAAGCTGCCGTTTCTTCCCCGGGTGGGCCGGCAGCGGTGGCGGCAATTTCTTCTGCCGGTCCCGTATCGGTATCTTCCATGCCCAACCCGTATTTTTGCCAGAGCGACCGGGATTGCTCGCGCGCCGTGTCGATGTCCATTACCTGCATGATGTTGGTATCCAGCATGTCTTCTATATGCATGCGAAAAGAAATAACCACCACGGGATCGGCAAATGGCAGGTTCAGCTCGGGCTTTTCGGTATCTTTCACCAGAGTTGTTTCCGGCGGAAAAATGTTGATATTTCTGTTTACCAGATCGGCCAGCGAGGTGGAAGCCGTACCGATCATCTGGTTCATAGCTTCTGCCGCGGCGCTGATTTCCATTTCGGATAATTCTTCCGGCAGGTCGGTCCCGTCGCCGCCCATCATCAAGCTGGCCATGACCATGGCATCATGCTGCTTGATAATCAAAACGTTATAGCCGCTGAACCCTTCCTTGAACTTGACCTTGATGGCCAAAAAGGGCGTGTTGAAACTATTGAAAAATTCCTGCTGCGTGGTGACGTAAACCTCCGGGCTGGTAATAAGCACGCGCTTGTTAAGCAGTTGGGATAGGGTGGTGGCGGCGGACCCCATGCATATATTACCTATTTCCCCTAGGGCGTCCTTTTCTTTAGGAGTAAGTTCCGCCGCCGGCGGCTGTTCTTCTTTTTGGGTTTCGGTCGTTGCCGCTTCTGGCGTCTCTTCTGGTTGGCCGGATTGTTTTTCTTCTTCCGGGTCCTCACCCTGGGCAGCCTTTAACAAGGCGTCAATTTCTTCCTGTTGAAGCAGCTTTTCATCAGTCATCATTACCTTCCCTTTCAATAAGTGAAACGATCTGCACGGCCAGGTTGTCCCCCACCACGCCTGCCTGCGCGCCGAATTTGAGACTCTCGCCGACAAATACGTGCAAATCGCTGTTTACGTCTTTCTCCAATACGATAACGTCGCCCACCTGCAAATTTAAAAAATCTTCCACGGTAATTTCTGTTTCGCCAAGGAAAGCGCTAATCTCCACCTCACACTGGTTTAGCCAGTACATGATCTTCTGGTGATATTCCCCCGTATCGGCGGCAAACTGCCGAATGAACTGCTGGCGCATCGACAGCTTGGCTATCACGGGGTCCAGCATAATATAAGGCAGGCATAAATTGATCATTCCCGAGTCGTTCTCGCCCACCGTGGCAGTAAAGGTGAGCAGGGCCACCACTTCGTTGGGCGAGTAAAGCTGCTGTAGGCGGGGACTTGTTTCGATGGCACGTAATTCCGGCTTGACCTCGAATATGTCCTGCCAGGTGGGCACGAGGTATTCCAGGATGCGCGACATGATCTTTTTTATTACTTGTATTTCGATGTCGGTTAATTCCCTGTTTAGGTCGGTGGTGGCGCCGTTGCCGCCGAACATCAGGTCTATGATGGGGAATATGAAACTAGTGTTGGACTCCAGGATTGCCGACCCGTTCAAGGGCAACAGGTCGAATATGGTCAATATGGTCGGCGAGGGCACGGAACGGATAAATTCATCGAATATGATCTGCCCCACCGAAGCTAGTTCAATATTTATGTTGGACCGCAGGTAACCGGATAAGAAGCTGGACAAGTGCCGGGCGAAGTGCTGGTGCAGCATTTCCAAGGTGCGCAGGTGCTCCTTGGAAAATTTGTTGGGCCGGCGGAAATCGTAATTTTTGACCTTCGGCGCGCCGCCGGCTTCGACCTCTTCCAGCGGGATGTCTCCTTTACTCAGCGCCTGCAGCAGTGAATCGATTTCGTTTTGGGAAAGTACTTCCTGCATATTGTCACCCGTTACCTGCTTAGTACTCTTTCAATGGCTTGCAGGATTCTTTCCTGCTTGAAGGGCTTGACGATGAAGTCCATGGCGCCGGCCTGGATTGCCTCCATAACCATGGCCTGCTGCCCCATGGCGCTGCACATGATGATTTTGGCGTTGGGGTCTATTTTTTTGATTGCTTTGACGCTTTCTATGCCGTTCATTTCCGGCATGGTGATGTCCATGGTGACCAAGTCGGGTTTGTGCTCGGCATACATTTTTACGGCTTGCGACCCGTTTTCCGCTTCGGCCACCACTTCGTACCCGTTTTTGGTGACGATGTTCTTAATCATCATGCGCATGAAAGTTGCGTCGTCCACTATGAGGATTTTTGCCGACATATTATCCCCCTCCGTAATAATGTTAAGCTTCTAAGCCCAAGGCAGTGAGCAATTTGGTTATTGATTCCGGTTCGGCAAGCAGGAAAAAGTGCCCGCTGATTTTTTTATCGTCCCTAAATAACTGGGTTTCAATAGCCAGTACATTGTCTTCTTCCGGTCTGCCAACGGCGATGACCAGAGAAGTGAGAATGGCTGCCAGCATGTCAAAGGCAAAAATGGGAACGGAATTGCTGATACGTAGATTGGCAAAATCGCTGATAGCGGAAATAAAGGCGCCGGTCATAATGTTGCCGATTTCGTTGATGGTGGACATGGCCATTTCGTCGAGCCAGGTAGTCGTTCCTTCTTCCAAGCCCATCAGCATGTCTACCAGCCGGTAGGTGCTGGTTTCATCGAATATGTAAAAAACAATACCGGTAATATCGCCGTCCAACTTCTGGCTCACGCAGGAGACCAGTTTCTCATAACCGCCGACGATTTGTATGGCCCTGTCAAATGATATAAATTCGGCGTGCGGCACTCCCATGCCGATTTTACTTGCCAACATCTCCGCCAGCGAGGTGGCGGCATGTCCCAACCCGATGTTGCTTATCTCCCGCAGGGCATCCATTTGCATTTCAGATAACTTGCCGGCTATAGTCATGTCATTTCAACCCTTTCGTTGCCACCCCTAATCTTTTTGTTAATTAACCTTTTTATAAAAGCAAGGGGCCAGTTTTTCGTAGCCTAAGTTTCGGTAATTGAATATCATTTCACTGCCGCCGATAAACAGAATGCCTCCGCGGTTCAAGGAGCGGTTGAATTTTTTGTAAATACCGTCCTGCGCTTCCCGCGTAAAGTAAATGGTTACGTTGCGGCAAATAATGATGTCATATCCTCGCCGGTAGTCGTCGGCCAGCAGGTTATGGTAAAAGAAGGATACCTGTTTTTTAATGCGTTCCTTAAGCAGGTATTCATCTCCCTGCTTGGTAAAAAACCGCTGCAGCCTTTCCGGGCTGATGTTTCTAACGCTGTCTCGGTTGTATTTGGCCTGCATGGCCTTTTGCAGTATTTGCTTGTCGATGTCGGTGGCGTCTATTTTACATTTGCCGGACAGCCCCATTTCCTCCAGGATGATAGCCACCGAATAAGGCTCCGCCCCGTTGGAACAGGCGGCGCTCCAAATTTTTAACGTATTCCTGCTGCCGAGCAGTTCCGGTATGTATATTTGCTGCAGCTCGGTGAACCTGTGCGGGTCCCGGAAGAATTCCGACACGTTGATGGTTAGGTGATCCAAAAACTTATCGTAGGTTTCACGCTTCTCAGTCAGCTGGTAAAAAAGCTCGCCGTAATCATTCAACTGCAGCTTGGCCAGGTAAGCATCCAGCCGGCGTTTTAACTGCTTTTCCTTGTAGCTATTGAGGTCCAGGCGAAAGGTGGCACCGACCTTTCTTTTAAACTCCTCGAATTCCATTTAAATCACCTTAATGTCTTGGCCGATGGTCCTTATCGTGACTTTGCCGGTTTGCAAGTCCAGGTATATGGTGCGGCCCTTGTTGCCGCCCACCTCTTCGCCGGCGATATTGATGCGCATATCCTTTAAGATTTTGCGGGAACTTTCCACATTCCTCTCACCGATGTTAAAAAGAAGTTGCTTTTTGTCCGCGCCAATAAACATTTGCGCGCCGCCCACCAGCTTGGCCTGTATCCTACCACGCCCCGCTCCCTGCTTAACCATTTCGTTGATAACCATGGGTATGCCCAAATCGGCATATTTTCCCTTTTTGTTGATGCGGGAAAATTCTTTGCTATTTGGCAGCATAATATGTAACAGTCCCCCGATTTTGGTGACGGGATCCCACAAGGTTACTCCCACGCATGACCCCAGACCCAGGGTTACCAGGCGACCGGGACTTTGCGCAACTTTATATTCGCCGATACCTACGTGGATATCTTGTGCATCGTGGATCGCATGCAAATTAAATCACCTTGTTTAATTTACTTTTGCAAATTATTCGTTATTCCCCATAACTGATCGGCGGTGGCTATGGACTTGGCATTAAGCTGAAATGCGCGTTGCGCTTCGATCAAAGACTGTATTTCTACCACCAAGTCGACGTTGGAGCTTTCCAGGTAGCCCTGCTTGATGATGCCCGTCTTATCCTCACCGGGCGAGGCAAACTCTGGTTCGCCGCTCTTTTCACTGGGCATGTACGCGTTTTCCCCCACCGCCTCCAGCCCGGCGGGGTTGGGAA
>CAJYBN010000198.1 GCA_913064925.1 uncultured Peptococcaceae bacterium | reverse complement strand
CAAATGGATGCGCAGGCCCGCAGGTTCGGGCTGGAAGTGGTAAGCGCCAGTGTGGAATCCATACAGCCGGCCGGGGAATTTTACACCGTGCAAACCGATGACGGTGAAATTACCACCAAAACAGTCATTTTGGCTACCGGCGCCCAGCCGCAAAAGCTCGGCGTACCGGGAGAAGAGGAATTTCACGGGCGGGGGGTTTCTTACTGCGCCACCTGCGACGGCGCCTTCTTCAAAGATAAAGAAGTTGCCGTGGTGGGCGGTGGCGACGCCGCCGTGGAAGAAGCCATCTATCTGACCAAGTTCGCCAGCCGCGTGCACGTTATCCACCGCCGGGGTGAGCTGAGGGCAACCAAAATTCTTCAGCAACGAGCCATGGAAAACGATAAAATAACCTTTCACTGGCATAAAGTAGTAGAAAGAATAACAGGGGAAAGCACCGTTCAGGAAATAACCCTCAGGGACGTACGCAACGGGGAAATAAAAAAGCTCCGCGCGGACGGGGTATTTATCTATATTGGTACGCGACCGGTTTCAGAAATGGTAAAAGGTCTTGTTGAACTGGACGACCGGAACTACGTGGTAACCGACGAAAACATGCAAACTTCCAGGCCGGGCATATTTGCAGCAGGCGACATTCGGCGCAAAATCCTGCGCCAGGTGATTACAGCCGCGGCCGACGGAGCCATAGCTGCCGTATCAGCCGAAAAATACATCGCAGAAAAAGTAAAAAAATAGCTGTACCTATAGATACAGCGGAGAAAGGGAGAGGAGATTAGGTTGTTAACGATTCGGTTAACTTAATTGTATTTAAATCGCGCCGCGGGGAAAATAATTATCGCGTAAATGGTAAAAAACAAGGTGTTAGTGGAAAAATACAAGTAATATCGGTTCCAACAGCCTTCCCATGTATCAGGAAGGCTTTTTATTTATTTATATGGTTATTTAAGACAGGATTTCAACCTTTCGGTGGCGAAAACATAACAACGGCGCTGGGAAAAAGTATTCTTCAGGAGGTTTTTAACATGCAGGATTTAATAGATAGATTTAAAAGCGGGGATACAAGGGCGCTGGCCCGAACCATTTCCTTGCTGGAAAACGAAGACCCGCAGAACGAGGAACTGATGAAAGAACTTTTTTACCGCACCGGCCGAGCATATGTCATTGGTTTCACCGGGGCGCCGGGCGCCGGTAAAAGCTCTCTGGTGGACCTGGTGGTTAAGCAGTTGCGCGCCGAAGGCCAAACTGTGGGTATCATAGCCGTTGACCCCACCAGCCCATTCACCGGGGGAGCTCTGCTGGGCGACCGAATCAGGATGCAGGAGCATGCCCTCGATAAGGGCGTGTTTATACGCAGCATGGGCACCCGGGGCAGCCTGGGGGGCTTGGCCAAAACCACCAAAGACGTGGTGAAGGCCTTGGACGCTTTTGGGTTCGACTGGGTGGTGGTGGAAACCGTCGGCGTGGGCCAGGCGGAATTGGACATCATGCACGTGGCCGACACCACGCTGGTAGTTTTAACTCCCGGCGCGGGGGACGCCATACAAACCATAAAAGCGGGCATCATGGAGATAGCCGATATTTTTGCCATCAACAAAAGCGACCTGCCCGGCGCGGATAAAATTGCCACCGAAGTTGAAATGATGCTAGACCATCAATGCGACCGCATGCAGTGGAGGCCGCCGGTAAACCAGGTGTCTTGCTTTACCGGCCGGGGAATTCCCGAACTGGTGGAATCCATTAAAAAGCACCGCCGGTACCTGACGGACAACAACCTGTTCCTGCCCAGGCGGCAGGAAAGGCTGCGTGCGGAGACGCTGGAAATAGCCAACCATAAGTGGCGGCAAAAGGTGTTGAAACAGCTGGAATTACCCGGCAAGGTCAACGAACTGCTGGACAGGGTGGTTAACAAGCAAACCGATCCATATACCGCAGCTTACGAAATACTGGCTCACGTGGCCGCTAATCAGTCCAAAAATAATTTTTAAAATTATGGAAACAATTAAAAAAATCAAGTATACTTATTAAATAACCCTTGGGAAAAAGGAGATGATGGCACATGAAAATTACCTTCCTCGGCCACGCCGGTTTTTTGCTGGAGGGAGAAACCACCATCCTGGTGGATCCTTTTATTACCGGCAACCCGGTGGCGACAGTTAAACCGGAAGATTTAAGCGCCGACTTGATCCTGGTATCACACGGGCACGGCGATCACCTGGGCGACGCCGTCACCATAGCCAAGAACTGCGGCGCCACCATAGTATCCGTTTTTGAAATTGCCAACTACTGCAGCCAGCAGGGCGTTCAGGCTCACCCCATGCACATAGGTGGCAGCAACCACTTCGGCCCCGTTAAGGTTAAGTTAACCCCTGCCTGGCACGGCAGCGGGCTGCCTGCGGATGATGGAAAGATGCAGTATATGGGCAACCCCTGCGGTTTCATTTTCACCCTGGACGGCAAGACAATTTACCATTCCGGTGATACCGGGCTGTTCGGTGACATGGAACTGATCGGCAGGTTACATCCCATCGACCTGGCACTGCTGCCCATCGGCGATAATTTTACCATGGGTCCCGAAGACGCGCTGGAAGCGGTGAAGCTGATTAAGCCCAATATCGTTATACCCATGCATTACAACACCTGGCCGCTGATAGCGCAAGACCCGCAGGAGTTTAAAAAGGACGTGGAAAAAGAAACCCCCGCCCACGTGGTGATACTCCAGCCCGGTGAAAGCTATGAGCTCTAAGGCACAGAAAATGCCGCCCGCCGGCAGGGCAGAGGAGGTTTTCCATTACCTGGCACAGCTGGTGGAAGAGCTGAAAAGCAGGAAGGCGCACCGCCAGTGTGACAATTACTCGGCTTACCTGCACGGCCAGGTCTACGGGGCCGCCTTGGTTTTGCGCCTGCTTTACCCCGGCCCGGGAAACTGGGGAGAAAAAGCGGCCCTGCTGGTGAGGCCCGTTATCACGGAGCATCAGTGCGACTGCGAGGAAACCAGCATTTCGCCGGGAATGTAAAGCATTTCGGCCGGGATTGCAGGCGGAGCATCTCCCACCAGCCAGCCTTCTTTAATATACACCGGCCGCCCGTTTACATACCTGGTGCCCGTGGTAAACACCACCACGGGTACCGGGCAGGCCGCTAACGCCTCCGCCGGCACGACAGCGGACGGGCGCCCCGCCGTCCCTGCCGCGACCGGAGCAGTGCTACCGGCGTGCAAGTAAAATACCGCGGGATAAGGTTTATCGCCACAGCCCGCCGCTTTTTGCTGCAGCCGGCCGGCAACTTCCCGTCCCACAGCCGGCGGGAGTTCAGCGCAGTATACTAGTACCTTTACAGCGCCGCATTCCACCACGAAAGAACCGGCGCCGGCAGCAAAATCAACCCGGCAGCCGTTCCGTACGTACCCTGCAGCAATGCACAGCTCACCGGCGATGTGCAAACAATGCTTGCCCGCCTTTAGCTCCTCCAACTTGGCTGTCCAACCCGGGCTGGTGCTCAGCACGGCCATGTCCGCTGCCAGAACCGCCGCCGCCAGGGAATACGGCCCCGAGCACGTCCCCCCGCTGATCGCTGCCGCAGCCATTTCCTCACGGGCCTTATACCACAAATACGCTACCGCGGAAACCCCCGCCGAATCGGCATCAAAGCCGCACCCAAAGCTCACCCTACCGCCGTGCGATTCCTTCACGCTTTGCAGGTTATCCTTTAGCCAGGCAGTGCCCATTACATTTTCCAGGTATTCCACCGACCCGGTTACATCTATTTCTTCTCGGTGCATGTTTTCTACCCCCGGCGTATTTATTACACAAAAGTGCAGGATTAACCATAATACGGCACGAATTATTTTATAAAAAACGGAGGAACAACACTGCCATGCAAATACTAGTAATCCTCGCCCTGCTATTTGCCCTGGTTATTTCCATCTTTGCCGTGCAAAACTCCTCGCCCGTGGATATCAGGTTTCTGGGCTGGCGCTACCAGGGCATATCCTTGGTGGTGATTATTTTAGGCGCCTTCAGCATGGGTGCCTTGTTAACCATTATAATAAACATGGTAAAAAACTTGAAGACAATGATAAAGATAAAAGAGCTTAACAGCAAGATACGTCTGCTAAACGAAGAAAAGCAACGGCTGCAAGAAGAAATGGAACGGATGAAGCAAAACGCCCACACACCGCAAAGTACCGAAAGCGGGAAGTGACACCATGCCCGACTTTATTGTTTGCGACCTGGAAACCACCGGTTTCGACCCCGCCCATGACAAAATTATCGAAATTGCCATGGTAAAAATTGCCGGCGGAAAAATTATTGACACCTTTCACTCATTAATCAACCCGCTGCGCCAAGTCCCCTGGAAAATACAAAAGCTGACCGGGATAACCGGCGAGCAGCTGGCCGAAAGCCCTACCTGGGAAGAAACTCTGCCCCGGGTCCGGACCTTTATGGAAGAAGTCCCATTGGTGGGGCACAACATCGCCTTTGACCGGGCCTTTTTGGCGGCCAACCTGGACAGCTTGCCTTTCTCCTGCTACCTGGATACCCTGGAAATGGCCCGCATTGCCCTGCCCAGCTTACCCGGCCACAGCCTGCACAGCCTGGTGACGCACCTGGGCCTGCCCGCGGGGAGAAACCAGCACCGCGCCCTTGACGATGCCCTGGCAACCACCGAGCTTTATTTTGCGCTGCTAAAAACCGTTTCCACCTGGTCGCTGGAATTATTGCTCCAGCTGCTGCCCCTGTTGAAACAGGCCCGTTCCCCGTGGTCCACGGTACTGCAAGGCGTAATCAGCAGCAAAACAAAAGACGTGCCTTCTACCAGCATCTCCTCCCGGTTTTGCCTGAAGGAACCGGCCCGCGACACCGGGCCGCCCCCGTCATTACCCGCCCGGTTAACGGGCCGCGAACTTGAACCGGAACAACTGCTCGGCCCGGAAGGCCCGCTGGCCGGTGCATTACCGGGCTACGAGTTCCGCAGGGAACAAGTGCAAATGGCCCGGGCCGTCGACG
>CAJYBN010000197.1 GCA_913064925.1 uncultured Peptococcaceae bacterium | reverse complement strand
TCCGGTAAGCCACCGGGCCAGGCAGAAAATGCATTTCGGTTTCATGACCGGCGACATGGTGGTGGCCGACGTGCCGGGAGGTAAATACGCTGGCAGGTGGGTAGGCCGGGTGGCTGTTCGCGCCAGCGGGTATTTCGACATAAAAGATGGCTCGGGGAAGCGGATGTGTCAGGGGATATCCTGGAAACATGCACGCTTGTTGCAGCGAACTGACGGGTGGCAGTACGAGAAAATAAAGGAGGTAGCGGCGCCTCCTCCCCAGGCGTAAACGCCGGGGCTTCCGGCGCCGTGTAATTTGGTGAAGGCGGGAGGTCATAATTGCTTTTGTAATAAAATACAATATGTACAAATAAACATAATGTATGTTATTATGGGAGTGAAACATCATGAAAAACAATTCCGGAGGGGTGCCTATGACCACCGCCGTCACCATTGCCGAGTTTAGAAAGGATTTGCGCAGGTTGATTGACAAGGCTTTAACTGGCAGGGAGATTATCTGTCTGGATGCCAAAAGCAAAGACAGGCAAACGTGTTCTCTAATCAAAACCAGCCTGCTGTTGGAAATGTTAAAAGCCTATTCATTCGAGCCCAAGGTTTATTATGACCAGGAAACCAAAACCCACAATATACATCTGGATGAACTCAAGCTGTACGCCTACGCAGACACTTTTGAGGAAGCCGCGGAGCAGATAATCGATCTTGCCATTGATTATGCCCAGGATTATATTGACCGACTTGAATTGTTTTTACATGTTCCGGACAGGAAAACACATTATCCGTATGTTATAAGGCTGGCTCATTGCCAAAACAGGGAAGAGGTTAAAAAACTGATTTTCGGGAGTTAATGTCACCGTACCCGCCTCCTAAAGGGGGCAGGCTTGTAAGCCTAAGGTGACTAGCCAGGGGAAATTACCCCTCCCGTCCAGACACTCCGGGCGGGGGCCTTCGCGGTCCGCGTTACCCCGGTGATGCAACCGGCAGATATTGCCCTAGTTTGCCGCTCTTGCGCTTGTTCTTAAACAGCTCTGGGGACAAGGGGTAGTGGGGCAAGCATGAAAGCCGGGGTAACGTCGGCGAAGGGCACAATCACTCCGAAAGGAGGTAGGCTTCTTGTTAGCCTACGTATTAAACAAGCACGGCAAGCCCTTAATGCCGTGCGGCCCAAGAAAGGCAAGATTGTTACTTAAAGAAGGCAAAGCAAAAGTGGTTTACCGGGTACCGTTCACCATTCAGCTTCTCTATGGTTCCAGTGGATACAGGCAGCCAATTTACTGCGGCCGCGATCCGGGATTGACCCAGGGCGTGGGGGCAATTCGCGGCGACGGCAGGATTCTTTTCCTGGCCGAAGTGACGGGTCGCAAAGACATTTCGGAGCTGATTTACCAGCGCCGGTGCTTGCGCCGTAGCCGTCGTCACCGCAAGACACGCTATCGTAAGCCGCGTTTTGATAACCGCCGGCGTTCCGAGGGCTGGTTACCCCCGTCGGTAGCGCACCTTCTGTATGAGCACCAAAAAGTCCGCCGTTTGGTGGAAAGCATTCTTCCCGTAACCGCCTGGGCAGACGAGATCAACCGCTTCGACACCCACCGGATGTGGAATCCGGGGGTCAGCAGTCGCGGCTACCAGGAAGGCCCACTCAAAGGCAAATTTGACGTCCGGGAGTACGTCCTGGAGCGGGATTCTTACTGGTGCGTGCTGTGCGGCAGCCCGGAAAAGCGGGAGGTCCACCACATTATCTGGCGTTTTCGGGGCGGTTCGAACCGTCCGAGGAACCTGGTGACGCTGTGCGGAGACTTTCATTCTAAAGTAACGTCCGGCGAAATTCCGCTCAGTGCCATAGTGGAGTCCTACCGCTGGCCGGCCAGGCTGAACGCGATCAACAAACGATTTCTTGAAGGCGGTTCCGTGTCGGTACCGGCGTACCGCGTAAAACGTGCCCGTGAAGAGTTGGGCCTGGACAAAACCCACGCTTCCGACGCCCTGGCGGTGATCTGCAGTGCCTTTCACCTAAAGCCGGATTTTTTGGAGATGCCGCCCGTATATCGGGGCCGGTTTGTCCGCAGGGAGAACCGGCAGCTGCATCGCGCGAACCCGGCCAAAGGTGGCAAAAGGCCCAGGGCCAATGCCAACCGGTATCTGATGAATAAGCACGGCGTCAGGTTAACGAAATACGACTTAGTGGAGTACCGGAACGGTGACCGCCGGTTGATCGGGTACATCAACACCCTGCGCAGTTCCGGCACCGCCAGAGTGTCCAACTGGCAGGGCAGGGAGCTGGCCAATGTTTCAGTTAATCAACTCAAGAAGCTCCAAAACGCTGACACCTTGATCTGGGAGGTGGATTAGCGGCCTTTACCCCCCGCCCCCTGAAGGAGGCAGGTTCCCTGGCCTCGCTTTTTATGGGTACATGTAGTTTCCGGGTTTTTATCAAGGTTTGTAAAATGCTGGGCCTCCAAAGAAGGAAGATGGGCAATCGTTTTGTATGGGAGGGTATAGACCCAAAGGGTCAATACCGCCAGGTATCCATCCATGTTCACGCTCAGGGGCGAGACATTCCTAGCGGAACATTCAATAAAATGGTTAAGGACCTGGGTTTTGAAAGCGAGGAAGAGTTCTTCAGGTTTTACAAGCTCAACAAATAACTCATTGAGCGAAAGCCTGCAACTCCCGAAAGGGAGGGGTCGCCGCCGGGACGATGTTCCAGGTTGGTGTCCGGGAATCCAGGAACCCGTCCAGCATAATGGGTCAGGCAAGCCTGGGTGGCAGCCCCGCTGCCGGATGCCGAGGCTTCGCCCGTGTCTATGGATGAATGCCCTCCACTTCAGTTATCTATACTGGCCTGCAAAAAATGCAGGCAATTCAAGAGTTCTACGTGATAAACATGGCTGTGGGCTTGATGGATAACTCTGCGAGTTACCCACAAGACCCACAGCCACTACTGCGACTACTATCAACCACCTTCTTTACTAGATATAAATAGTTCACAACGTAGAATTCAACTTGCTTTTAGGTTCGTCATGTACTATAGAAACTACATTTAATCTTGGTATATTTAACTGAAGTGGAGGGAGGATTCACCGCGCCGTGAGAAACAAGGGTTGATTAAGCCGGTAAGGTTGCCCAGCGGTCAGAGAAGGTACCCGATTGACGAAATTAACCGCATCCTGGGGACTGGAGGGATAAAAGCGGAGCCGGAATCGGTTGTTTTATACGCCCGGGTATCCACCAAAAAACAGGCCGGCGCAGGCAACCTGGACCGGCAGATGGAACGGTTACGGCAGTACGCTCAGGATAACGGATTTACCGTCAAGGCGGAATTCACGGACGTGGCCAGCGGTTTAAAACCAGAAGCGCCGCGGGTTAATGAATGTACTCAAGCTGGCCGAGCGGGGCGAATACATGAAGCTCATCATCGAGTATCCCGACCGGCTGGCCCGGTTTGGTTATTCATATATCGAGCGGCACCTGAAATACTGCGGCGTGGAAATAATCGCCATCGCGGAAGAAGAACCGGAGGACGCTCAATCCGAGTTGATCAGGGATTTGTTGGCGATAGTCACGTCCTTTTCGGCCCGGCTGTACGGGGCCAGGGGTGGCAAAAAGGTCAGGCAGGGTTTTCGGGAACTGATTGTAGGAGTGAAATCAGATGAAAAAGCGGGGAAAGAACAAAAAGAAACCGACTGAGCCTGACGAAGGCTTAAAGTACACCGTATGCGGCGAATGGTTTCCCCTGTTCCGGGACTGTTATTCAGGCCCTTACGGCAAGGAAGACGAAACGTCTCTGGACACCGAGATGCGCCTTTTTTGCGCTTGTACCCGCTGGGCATTCAACCGGTTGCTGGAAGGAACCAAGACAAGCGAAATTGAGCGAGACGGTCAAAAAAAATTTGCCCTCAACGGGAGATACGTCAAAGACGCTGTAGCCAAAGCAGACTGGATCGTGTCGTCTCAAAAAGAGTTGCTGGCGCTGGAGATCGAGGAAACAGAGACGAAGTTGGTCCGCGCCAGGAAAAAGCTCGGCTGGGCGGAAAAAGACCTGGAGAAAGCAGTCGAAAAGAATGACATCGAGAAAGCTAAACGCACTATACGCGGCCGCAAGGCCAGGGTTAAGAAACTGGCTGATAAACTAGCTGAATTGCAGGTTCATCAAAATAACGGCACCATACCCAAAGTCATTTTCGGCGGCCGTTCTCTGTGGGAGAAGGTATGTAAGGGTAGGGCAAGCAGTGAAGAGTGGCGTCAGGCCCGGCAGAACCGGCTGTATTCCCGTGGGGAAGAAAGCAAAGGCGGCAACCAAAATATCAGGGTAACCTGGCGTGATGGAGAATTCACTTTATCCGTAGCCATTTCTCATCTTTCCGAGCGGAAAGGTACGGACAGCAAAGGCAGGCCCGTAATGACCAGGGCACCCCGTGTGGAAGGCAGGCTCTGGCTGCCGGAAAAGCACCGGTTGAAGGTGCTGGAGCTACTCTTATCGGGCGCGCCCTACAGCGTCGAACTGATCAGAGGCAAGGACGGCCGGTACAGGATACACATCACATTCACCGTAACAGCGCCCATTTTAGTGACCAACCCCAACCGGGGTTATTTAGGCATGGACACCAACCCGGACGGGGTGGCCTTGGCCAACGTCAATTATTTTGGCCAGCCCGAGCCCTGGCCGGATGGATTTGACGTGTCGTACCCGAAAGCGCTGCACAAATTCGCCGGAGAGTTCCAGGTGACAGTACACCCGAATGGTTTTCTCTACATCAAGATGCCTGAGCTTGCTTACAGCCGCGGGTACCGGCGCACTTACTTAATCGGCGTGCTGGGCAAAGTGGTGGTGGACATTGCCAGAGTTTTAGGCAAGCCCATCGCATTGGAGGACATGGACTTTGGGAAAGACCGTTTCGACACCAACCGGAAATTCAACCGCATGGCGGCCAACTTTCCGTTCAAGAAGATAGTCGAGGCCGTCACGCGCAGGGCATTCAAGGAAGGCGTCGGCGTAAAACCGGTCAGGCCGGCGCACACGTCCACCATCGGCTATTACAAGTAC
>CAJYBN010000196.1 GCA_913064925.1 uncultured Peptococcaceae bacterium | reverse complement strand
GGTCCATTTTCACCGGCCACAGATCGTCGACCGGTTGCCACTGCAGGTCAATGTGTTCACCAATGAGCCGGCCCAGCATCTGGAGCATGGTATCCACCGTATCGTTCAAATCGATTACCTTCGGCGCTATGGTTTGTTTTCTGGCAAAGGCGAGCAGCTGCCGGATGATATCGGCAGACCGGTCCGCAGCATTGAGGATCTGTTCAAGGTCCTTGTACACCGGATCGGTGGGAGCAGTCTTTCTCAGGCCCAGTTCAGCCCGGCCTGAGATCACTCCCAGCATGTTGTTGAAATCATGGGCCACACCGCCGGCCAATCGGCCAACTGATTCCATTTTCTGGGCTTGGAGGAGCTGGGTCTGGAGTCTTTCACGTTCCGCTTCAGCCTGCTTGCGCATGGTGATATCTGAGAAGAAACAGGCAAATTGGCTGGGAGCGGGCCGAAAAGCTGTTACCTCGAAATGCATGTTCAACTCAGCATGGTAGTTTTCAAAAAAGGCTGCCATGGAAGGCCATGGCAGTGAGAAGGTAAACAGATGAGGAGATTTAGTTAACAAGATGTTTATAAGGGGTTGTTTTCTCCCACCCCCTACCGGGGGTGGGAGAAAAGGCTTAGTCAATGTAGTTTTCCAAAGGCATCATCTT
The DNA here is from genome assembly GCA_913064925.1 of uncultured Peptococcaceae bacterium. Taxonomy (GTDB): domain Bacteria; phylum Bacillota; class Desulfotomaculia; order Desulfotomaculales; family Desulfallaceae; genus CAJYBN01. The sequence goes on along the minus strand of CAJYBN010000196.1, from coordinate 4,430 downwards.
CACAGGATTGGAGGTGGTCATTTTTTCTTTCACTTTATTAAGTTCTTCTTCAGTTTTAGTCCAGTAAATATAACTGTTTACCTCTTGGTATTTACCGTTTTTAATCATTTGCACGGTTGCGGGGAACAACATGCGACCTATCTCTTTGATACCAAAACATTCTGCCGGGTACTTATCCCCGGTAAGAGGGAATACTTTGGAAAAGGCAGCTCTGATGGCGCGAACATCTTCCACGGTGCCGGCTTCTTCCATGGCTCGCGCCAGGGCGTGCATGGCACTGTAATTAAGCACTGCTTCCCAAGTGTTGTGCACCTTATATTTTTCTCCGTACCTCTTGTCAAAAACCGGGGCCATGTCAGTAGGTACATCCGCCACCGCCGCTACGCCAATTACATTTTCCATAAGGTCTGTGCTGCCGCCAAAGACCTCGTCTACAATGTAATCCATCTTGGCCTGGTCAATTAATATAAAACCACCTTTGAAACCAAGGGTCCGGGCCTGCTCAATTACCAGGCCTGTTGAAGAGGATGGCCCGCCTATGGCAAGAACATCGGGTTTGCCGGCAAGTGCCGCGGTCAGCTGGGATGAGAAATCTGTTTCAGTATAATAGTTGGCTGGTTGATCCGCGGTCAGCTCACCGCCCAATTCGTGAACCCAATACTCTTTAAAGGCTTCGCGCCACTCATCGCCATAAGCGCCCAGGGTCATAACCATGGCCGCTTTGCGCCATCCCTGTTGCCAAGCTACATCACTAAAAGCGTGACAATACGCCGTAAATGGGGGCGGTATCGACACTGTCAGCTCGTTATTCAACTCATCGATTTTTGGAGTGCTGCTATAAGCCATCACGATAAACTCGTTCCCCGGCTCCTGGTTAATTTCCATTATTGGACCGATGGTATTAAACACGGGATTAAACACCGCCGGCGCGTTGTACTGGTCGCGGAAACGCCGGGCGTTATTTACCGCTTGTGTTGGATCTATCATATCATCCAGTTTTTCCAGCTTAAATAAATACTTTTGCCCGTTAACAGTAATACCGCCGGCCTCGTTGATGTCATTGATGGCCATATCTATTCCATTAAGGCAATCTTGGCCATATTGTGCCCCCACGCCACTCAAGGGGCCGGTGTAACCTATAACTACTTCTTTGGCCGGTTCGCTGGATTCGCCACCTTTGGGTGTCTCGCTGCTTTGCTGTGGACTTTTGCCGCCGCATCCGGCTGCAAAAAAGGCTATTAGAGTTACTACCAGTAACACGGTAAGTCCTTTTAGCAACTTCATACTTTACCCCTCCTGGTTGTAATTTAGGTGATGGCAAGAAGCTTTATACCTTAATTATCGTATAATAGTCACCTCCTTAGCCTTAAAATATTTAAGATTTGCAAAATTGTTATTATTTGGTAAATTGCAAAAACAGAAAATATATTTACTAAATTTACTAATACCCACTTGCAAAATCTGTTCAAAATTATAAACGTAAGATTTGTAAGCAGCAATATTTTTCAGGCCAAAGGACGTAATTAACCGTGTAACTGTATAATGGTGTGTCTAATTGATATGAATTATGAATATTGATATTCTGAAACTTGGGCATTGTGTTTGGACATGTGTTTTTTAAAAGCAATAAAATTAGCCGTCTTAAGTAAAGGTTTTGAACTCGATGTTAAAAAGTTAAACAGAGCATGTTGTTGTATGAACTGATTAAGAAAGCGGCCTTTTTAACGGAGCGTTCCACTTTATATTGGAACGCCCCGTTAATTGATCGATTATTTAACCCTTTCCCAAAGAGTGGCGTTGGCATTGCCGAAACCGCCGCAGAGGGTTGCCAGGCCGTACTTGGCTTCGGGCATATCTGTTTTCATAATATTATTCAACGTAATCACAATTCTAGCCCCGGATTCCCCCAGCGGGTGTCCCAGCGCCAATGCCCCACCCCAGAGATTAGTCTTTTTAAAGGGCGCGTTTTGTTCAATGCCCAGTTCCCGCAGGCAGACCAACGACTGGCTGGCAAAGGCTTCGTTAATTTCCACCACGTCAATATCATCAATGGTTAAACCTGTTCTCTCCAATAGTTTTCTAACGGCATATATCGGTCCGACACCCATAATTGTCGGGTCGCATCCCGCCATTACCCCCGCTTTATACTTTAAGTGATATTCAAAGCCCAGCTCGTCAGCCTTTTCCCTGCTCATCAGCAGGAGCGCGCAGGCGCCGGTGGTCAGGGGGGAAGAAAGGGCCGCGGTTATGACACCACCTTCCTTAAAAGGCGACTTCATTTGGGCCATGGCCTCAATTGATACGTTGTCCCTGATCCACTGGTCGCGGTCAACCATAAACTTGGTCCCGTCTTCTTTTTCCCCTTCAATGGGAACGATTTCATTTTTGAACTTTCCGGCATCCCTTGCGGCAGCCGCTCTTTTATGACTGTAATAAGCCATTTGCAGCATATCCTCGCTGGAAACTTTCCAAAGTTCGGCAACTTTCTCGGCGGTAGGTCCCATGGGAAGTTCCTCCGGGTTGTATCTTTGTAATACCCGTGGGGGAAATTCCAAGCCAGCACCGATAGGTACATGCTGCATATCCTCAACACCGCCGGCGATATAAATATCTCCTTCCCCGCACATAATAGCCCTGGCGGCGTGTTCTATGGCCGACATCCCGGAGGGACACTGCTGGCAGATGGTGTTCGCCGGCACGGATTCGGGGTACCCGCCGGCAAGCCACGCGAGCCTACCGATATCGTTTTGCATACCAACCTGGTTGGCGCAGCCGATAAATACCGCCTCGACATCCTCGGGTTTTACTTGGCTATTTCTGGCGAACAAGGCGTCGTAAACCGCCGTCAGCAGTTCATCCGGCCTTTTATTTCTGAACCAGCCTTTTTCCTTGTGTGCCCGGCCGTTTGGTGTTCTAACTCCATCGACAATGACGCATTCTCTCATTTACTTTCCCTCCCAAGTAATTCCATATTCTCAGCACATCCCTTTTATTGCCCGGTTGGTTATTTATCGGCTAGGGCAACGCGGTGTTTCGCCGGGTATTACAGGCCTTCTTCAAGGATGTCAATAGCGGAAGTGTCGCAGTCCTTAATGATTTCAGCAATTTTAAATATCTCGGGAACGATGTTCCTGATATAAAACCTGGCGGTTTGCACTTTCCCCTGGTAGAACGGGTAATCAAAGTGACCCTCGCCCAGTTCCTGGATCTTTTTCATGGCAACTGCGGCCTGTTCCAGAAGCAGCGACCCGCCCCAGAGCATGGCGGTGGCGTGCAGGATCCGGGTGGAATAAAGGGGCACTATTTTAATGTTTTTGGTAAAGCTCGCAGCGATAAAGCCCTGTATTTCCCGGTAGGTACCCACTGCTTTACTCATGATTTCATATTCCCGGGCAAAGCCCTCAATATTTTGATTGCTCTCGATAGATGTCGCTACATCATCGAACCACTCGGCAAAAATTTTGCCATCGTCCAGCCTCCATTTTCTGCCTACAAGGTCCAATGACTGGATGAAATTGGTGCCTTCCCAGATGGACAGAATTTTTGCATCTCTGGCGCACTGGGCCACGGGATATTCCTCAGTGAAGCCGTATCCGCCGTGCACCTGGATGGCTTCCGCGGTGGTCTGCCATACCATATCAGAGGGGTAGGCCTTAACCAGCGGGGTGGTAACCTCGAGTCTTCTTTGGGCCATTTTCTTTTCTTCTGGGTCGTTGCTGTACCTGAGAAGGTCCAGATAATAAGAGGTTTTCATGATCATGGCCCTGCAGGCCTCAACTACGGATTTCTGGAACAGCAGCATCCTTCTGACATCTTCATGTTCTATTATTCGTACCCTTCCGCCCTTGGGATTGCTGATGGCCTTGCCCTGGACGCGCTCCTTGGCGTACTGGAGAGAATAATTATAAGCTGCCTGGGCTATGGCCAAGGCGGTTAGGCCTGTGCCTATCCTGGCGCCGTTCATCATTACAAACATCTGGGCCATACCTTCGGCCTTTCCGTTTTCATCGGGCGGGTTCCCCAGCAAAATGCCGCGGCAAGTGCCCTCGTCGCCAAAACTCAACATGGCGGTGGCGGAACCTTTAATTCCCATTTTGTGCTCAATGGCCACAGTGGTTACATCGTTGGGCTCACCCAGGCTGCCGTCTTCGTTGACCCAGATTTTGGGCACAATGAACAGGGAAATGCCCTTGGTGCCGGGGGCCGCTCCTTCGCACTTGGCCAGCAGCAGGTGGATGATATTTTCGGTCAGGTCGTGGTCGCCCGCGGTGATAAAGCATTTAGTTCCCCTGATTTTATACACCCTGGGGTCTTCGGTAGGGAAGGCCTTGGTGGTAATTTCGCCCACGTCGGAACCGCAGCAGGGCTCGGTTAAGCACATGGTGCCCGCCCATTCACCGCTGTACATTTTGGGGAGGAAGCGCTTTTTA
>CAJYBN010000195.1 GCA_913064925.1 uncultured Peptococcaceae bacterium | reverse complement strand
TCCCTGGGAGGAGGAGCCGCGCCAGCAGCTCGAAAAGCCTGAGCCCACGGTGGCGGAGGAGGAACAGGGGCAGCAAGCGCCGGCTGCCGGGCCGGCGGCAGACGCTGCTCGGGGCCGGGCGGCAGCTACAGGCGGGCTCCCCGCCGGGGAACCGAAGCCGCCGCGCAGGGTGGGTAGTGCAGGAAGCGGGGCGCCCGTACCGCATAGGGAAAAACGCCGCGGGTCCGCCGTCAACCCACTGGCTGCCGCGTTAAAGAACAAGTCTGCGCTGGCGGGCAGCTTGATGTTGGGGGAAGTGCTCAATTCCCGGGGAGGCAGGAGGAAAAGGGCGGTTTTCCGGCCCTGAGTAATGCTTTGCGGGCCCAGTAGTGCGTGTTTAAGCTATGGTAATGGGTCTGTGGGGACCCAGCAGCCAGCTGATAATTTCCATCATGTTAGATATTTTGCCCACTTTTAATTTTTCTTTAATATGATAATACTCCAGGCATGTACCGCAGGACATTATTACGGTTCCTGCGGCCTGCAATTTTTCCAGGTGTTCAAGCACCGGGGAACCCTCGCAAGTTAGAAAAACGCCCGTGTTTAAAAACAACAAGGCAGCCGGGGGCGGGTTTATCGCCGCGATGGAGATAAAGAAGCTTTTTATCAGCACCTGGCCCAGGTCCGGCGAACCCTGGCCCAGCACGTTGGTGGTTATGAAATAAACCGTTTCGTTTACGGGGGACGGCGCCGTATCTTTTTGTTTTTCCTTTTCACCTGCTTTACCGGGTTTTCTGATGATCAGGCGGTACGTTCCGTCCTCCTTTTCCTCCGTTACTTCGTAACCGGCGTTGCGGGCAAAAAGAGTAACATTTTGCCGGGCCGTATCGTTGTCCACGATGATGACAACTGTTTCCGCCCCCGCTTCTTCCAGGGCGTTCTTCGTGTTAATCACGGGATGCGGGCAGGCCAGCCCGCGACAATCCACCACTTTGCTGCTCATACTGTCTTATCTCCTTTGGCATTGATTTTGGTGTGCGTGCGGCGCAGAATGCGCCATGCGGTGCACTTACCAATGTTAAACAACGGTAATTATTTTTTCCCCGGACGGCTTGACCCTGCCGATTACGGCTCCCGATATTCCCCTACTGGTCAAATCGGAGATCATTTTTTCGGCTCCGGCCGGGGGGATTGATACCAGCAGGCCGCCCGAGGTTTGGGGGTCGAACATCGTCATCAGTTCTTCGGGTTTAAGCTTCCGTTCCAATGCTATTTTATCCTCCAAATGGGTCTTGTTATCATACGCTCCGCCGGGAATAAGGCCCATGCGCGCCATCTCCGCGGTTTCCGGCAGGAAAGGCAAAGAGGCGAATTCGATTTCCAGGGAAACCCGGCTGGCCAGCGCCATTTCGGTTGCGTGCCCCAGGAGCCCGAACCCGGTTATGTCGGTGCAGGCGTTGGCATTGTAGCGCAGCATGGCGGCGGACGCTTCCTTGTTTAGGGAAGACATGGCCGCGAACGCTTCTTGCGCCGCCCTGCCCGACACCAAGCCTGCTTTGCAGCCGGTAATGATGATGCCGCTGCCCAGCGGTTTGGTGAGCACCAGCAAGTCGCCGGGGCGCGCGGTGGCATTGGTGATGATTCGTCCCGGCGGCGCCAGGCCTGTTACGGCCAAGCCGTACTTGGGCTCGTCGTCGCGTACGGAATGCCCCCCGGCAACAATGCCTCCGGCTTCCAGAACTTTGTCGGCGCCGCCCCGCAGTATTTCTTGCAGCACATTGGGCGACAGGCAGTCGGGGAAGCAGACTATGTTCAGTGCCAGCAGCGGTTTCCCGCCCATGGCGTATATGTCGCTCAGCGCGTTGGCTGCAGCAATCTGGCCGAAAAGATAAGGGTTGTCGACCATGGGTGTAAAGAAATCCACGGTTTGTATCAACGCCTGCTCGTCGTTTAGGCGGTAAACGGCGGCGTCGTCGGCGGTATTTAGACCCACCATGAGACGAGGGTCTTGGGGTAAGGGCAAGTGCCGCAGTACCTGCGACAAGGTCCGGGGACCTATTTTGGCTGCTCACCCCGGGATTTTGACCATGGTGGTGAGTTTCTGATCGGGCATGTGGTCGCCACCTTTCAGCAAGAATTGGTTACCATAATTCTTTATTGTTATTATGATCCCCTTTTTTTATCGTAGCAATAAAAAAAATTTATTACACAAACAGAGATCAATTACCTTTCCTTATGTATGGATTTAAAGCAAAAAAGGTATACATCTTGCCTCAAGTTATGTTAAAATTAGGGACAATACGACTAAGTAAATGAGGAGGATATTTTTATGGTGGAGCAACCTATTGAAGTTATAGTATTTGGCCTTAATGCTCCGGCTGCCAGCTTTGGTTGAGGACCAGCCCGTTCCGCCGGGTGCGGACCGGAAAAGACAATGAAAGAGGAGGCCGAGGATTTAAGCATAGCCTTGAAAAAAAGTTTTGGCGATGAGGTAAGCGTAAAGTTTGTTGACGTAACTACGGACGAAATCAAGGAGTATCCCAAAATAGCTTCTATTTTACCCAGGGTTCGCTTACCCCTCACGGTTATCAATAATGAGCCCCGGTTTCACGGCGGCCTTTCTGCCGAGGTCATTTCCAACGCTTTGTTGGAAATGAAAAAAGCCAGTGAAAACTAAATTACCATAATTGGTACATTTAACCAGTAAGTCGTTATTATTCCCTTCCTTGCCGCATAAATTTAGTGGCAAGGAGGGGATTTTTTATGGCCTGGAAGGAGTTCAAAAACAAGTTCAAGCGAAAATTGTCCGATTACCTGGAGCTGCCCGGCGATATAATGCTGGACTTGCCCAAGATTGTACTGGTGGGCAACCTGCAGGTATTCATAGAAAATCACCGCGGTATTCAGGAATATCACCGGCAGCTGGTGCGGGTTGTGGTAAACGACAAGGTTATAGAAATCACCGGCGAAAATCTGGCCCTACGCAACATACTACCTGACGAAATATGTGTGGAAGGACAGATTGCGTCGCTTACTTTTATTGATTAGGGGGCGGGCGGCATGCTGTTGTTTAAAATACTGTCCTACCTGGGCGGGTTTGTAACCATTTCGGTGCCCGAGGAATGTTTGGAACGGTTTATTAACATGGCCACCGCGCGGGGAATTTTCCTTTGGGGTATTATGGAAACCGGCGCCGACCGGGTTGCTCTGAAAGTGCGTTTGAGCGGTGTGCGACCCATGCGGCATGTGGCGCGGATGACCCGCTGCCGTTTCCGCATTGAGGCGCGGGCCGGCCTGCCCTTTGTGATCGGCCGGCTGAAACGGCGTAAAACGCTGTTGGGAGGGGCTTTGTTGTTTATGGTGGTGTTGTACATGCTGTCTTCGTTTATTTGGGAGATTAAAGTTACCGGCCACAAGCGTGTGGATGAACAGGTAATCGAGCAGCTGGCCCGCCAATCCGGGCTTTACCGCGGCGCACTCAGGTGGGCGGTCAACGAGCGGGCGGTGGAGGACGTCATCTTGCGCCAGGTGCCAGGCTTGTCCTGGGTTAGCGTGCATATTGAAGGGACAAGGGCCCGCATTGAAGTGGTGGAAAAAAAGCTACCGCCTCGCGACGGCGCCGAGCGGCCGTTTGATGTTGTGGCCGACAAGGACGGCTTGGTTAAGGAGATCCTGGTATTTAGCGGTCACCCTCTGGTTAAAGAAGGTGATACTGTGGCTGCAGGACAGGTACTGATATCTGCGGCTGTGCCGCCGCCTACCTTACCGGACGCTTCGTCGCCGGAAACCGGAGACGAGCAAGCCGGGGAGGTACGTTACGTGCATGCTCGGGGCATAGTACGGGCCCGGGTGTGGTATAAAGGGTACGGCGAAAAAAAGCTGGTGGAAAAGGGGTTGAGGCGGACGGGAAGGGAGATTACCAAACTGGGCATTAAAATCGACGACAAGGAAATAATTTTAATGGGCCCCCGGGAGGTACCCTTCCAGCATTTCGGGCAGCAGGTCTTTAGCAAAAGCCTGCCTGCCTGGAGGAATATACGCTTGCCCGTCGAATTTATAACAGTTAAGTATTTCGAGCAAAAGCCTTATGTCAAAAGATATGGCGTGAAGGAGGCCGAGCGCCTGGCGGGCGAGGAGGCGCTGGCCCGCATTCGCCGGCGCATACCGCCCGGAGCCGGAGTATTACAAGTGAAGCAGCAGGTTGTCAAAACGGCCGGGTACGAGGACATGGTTCGCGTTAAAGTGCTGGTGGAAACGCTGGAGGACATAGGCATGGAAAAACCCCACCGGGGCGACAGAGGAGGTTCCGGCGCAGTACATGGAGAACGCGGAAGTTAGATTGGTAATGAATGACATAGGCGCCGCTGCAGAGATATTCGGCAAGCATGATGAAAATTTGTCCGTTATGGAAAACTCCCTACAAGTTAAAATGGTGGCCCGGGGTGAGGAGCTGGTTATTACCGGTGAACGTGAACAGGTGGAAAAGGCCCGGAAGATAATTGAGCAGCTGCAGGAGTTTTACCGGGCCGGTAACAGGTTGACGATGCATGAAATTAATTATACCATTAAGGCTGTGCAGCAAGGAAACACGCGGGCGCTTTCGGAGCTAGCCCAAGAGGTGGTGTTAGTTACACCCCGGGGGAAGAAAATAAAGCCCAAAACCAAGGGCCAGCAGCGCTACATTGAAGCCCTGCAGAAATACGACATAGTGTTTGCCATCGGTCCCGCCGGCACAGGTAAAACATACTTGGCTGTGGTGATGGCCATCAGGGCGCTGCGCAACCGCAACGTGAACAGGATTGTACTTACCAGGCCGGCGGTGGAAGCCGGAGAAAAGCTGGGGTTTTTGCCGGGCGACCTGCAGGAAAAGGTAGATCCTTACCTGCGGCCGCTTTACGACAGCCTTTACGATGTGCTGGGTTTTGAAAGCACTCAGAAATACTTGGAAAGACACGTTATAGAAATTGCTCCTTTGGCTTACATGCGAGGCAGGACGCTGGATGATTCCTTTATCATCCTGGACGAGGCGCAGAATACTACTCCTGAACAGATGAAAATGTTTCTTACCCGCTTGGGTTTCGGTTCCAGGGCTGTGATTACCG
>CAJYBN010000194.1 GCA_913064925.1 uncultured Peptococcaceae bacterium | reverse complement strand
ACAGGAAATTCAACCGGATGGCTTCAAACTTTCCATTCAAGAAAATGGTAGAAGCTATTATGCGCCGGGCGTTTAAAGAAGGTGTGGGAGTAAAGCCGGTTAAACCGGCGCACATCCACCATAGGTTACTGGAAGTATATGAACCGGTGCGGAGTGTTAATTCACCACGCCGCTGCCTTAGTCATAGCCCGGCGGCAATAGGATTCAAAGAGCGTATAACACTGGAGTTAAAGCAGAAGATTCAGGCTGTTAAAGAGAAGCTGATCCAAAAGGTTAATTCCTTACCTGAGGAAGGAAGAGGGATGACCCGAAAGGTAAAGCAACTCTTTGACCGGCTTGTCGGAAAACTCCCTGTCCACAACGGGTTAACCCGTTGGCGGCAGGAAAAGTTCTACTCCGTCTGGTACGAGTTAAAGCAGTTGGCTTTACTTAGTAGGTGACCCCGTTTAGCCGGAGTTCGGGAATAACCGGCAGGCCGTCTCTAACAGAGCGCGCGGAGGCGGAGAGTAATCTTCCACCAGGCAGTCAACGTAAGGACTTCCTTGTGCCTGTTTGGTGCAGTACTTCCGTCCGGGTGTAACTCCCGGGGCCGAGGTCTCCCCGTCGCAGTATCCACTCCCAGGGGTGGATAAATCCAATCCGGAAAGGAGCGAAATCCTGGTCATGGGGAGGCCGCCTAACTGGAATTAAAAACGGTTGGGTTTTTTGAACCAGGTGGCTTCATGGGCCTTAAAATTGGCGTCTTACTGGGCGGGCGTTCCGCGGAAAGGGAGGTATCATTACGGACCGGGGAAGCCATTTATAACGCATTGCTGCAAAAAGGTTATGATGCCGTTAAAATAGACGTGGACAATAACATTGCGGAAAACCTGAAGCAAAACAATATTAACCTGGCCTTTTTGGCTTTGCACGGAAAATACGGCGAGGATGGCACCATCCAGGGATTGCTGGAGATGTTGGACATCCCGTACACCGGGTCTGGCGTGCTGGCCAGTGCCATGTGTATGAATAAAATAGTCACCAAAAAAATATTAGTGCACGAAGGAATACCGACTCCCGAATATGTTACTGTAAGCTACGCCGAATATAAAAACAAACCGCTCAGCGCCATTATTGATAGAATTATGCAGTTGGGCTTGCCTGTCGTAATTAAAGCGGCCTCGCAAGGTTCAACCATAGGCGTATCTTTTGTCCACGAGCAGGAAAACATCAAAAAGGCCCTGGAAGAAGCCTTCAAGTATGATCCGGCGGCTCTGGTGGAAAAAATGGTGCAGGGCATGGAGGTGACGGCCTCCGTGCTGGGCAACGATAACCCGGAAGTCCTGCCTTTGATTGAAATAATCTCGGCCACCGGCGTTTACGATTATCAAGCCAAGTATACCGCCGGGCTCAGCGAGCACATTATTCCCCCGCGCATGGCGGGTGAATTGCAAAACAAGGTTAAGGACCTGGCCCGCCGCACTTACCTGGCCTTGGGCTGCAGGGGTCTGGCTAGAGTAGACTTTATGCTGGACGAGGCGGGTAATCCTTACGTGCTGGAAGTAAACACCATCCCCGGGATGACCGAAACCAGCCTGTTCCCTGACGCCGCGCGGGCGGCAGGCATTTCATTCGCTGACCTGGTTGACAGACTGGTCCATCTGGCTCTGGAAAAGCAGTAGCAACATGGCAGGCCTGTAAGGCTATGGGCCGCCGGCATTTGTTGCATGCATGGACAAGCCCATTGGCTTGAAATGAACAGTAAGGAGGTATGGCCAGTGAAATTTATAAAAACGCTTAATGAGTCCGTTTTCCTGGACCCACAGCAAAATTTTGCGCCTAAAACCGTGGTAAGCGAGATCCGGCGCGACCCTCTTACCGGGCAAGTATCCCGCGTGTTTCCCTTCCGCCAGTTAACTTTGCACCGCCACGACTGGACCCCGTTTGTTGAAGAATCCAAGCAAAAGTTCTGCCCGTTTTGCCCCGATGTTATGGAAAAGGTGACGCCCAAGTTCCCGCCTGAAATATCCGCCGAGGGACGCATCAAAGTGGGAGAAGCTGTGGCCATCCCCAACTTAAACCCGTACGAAAAGCATGCCGCCGTGGTGATTATGTCCGTTAACCACTACATCCCCATGGAAGAAATAGACGTCGGGATGATGACTGACAGCTTCAGGGCCGGCTTGACATACCTGCAAAAGACGGCGGCCGCGGACCCCGAAGGGGCGCGTTACGGGTCCATAAACTGGAATTACATGCCTTACGCCGGCGGGTCGTTGATCCACCCGCACCTGCAGGTGCTGGCGGGGGCGGAACCGTGCACCTACGACAAAAAACTAATCAACGCGTCAACTGCATATTACCAAACGCACAACCGCAGCTACTGGATGGACTTAATCGAAGCGGAAAAGAACATCGGGGAAAGGTACATCGGTCAAACCGGCCGGGCGTACTGGTTGAGTTCATTCGCGCCGCGGCACGTCGGCGACGTCATCGGTATTATACCTGGCAAGCAAACCATCGACGACTTTACCGATGAGGACCTGTCCGACCTGGCGGCAGGGCTAAAGCGGGTGATTGACTACTACAACCGTAGCAACATAGTCTCTTTTAACGCCGCCCTTTACCTGGCCGACAGGAAAGACACCGGCTTTACGGCCCACGTCCGGATAGTGGGGCGCTTTACTATCTTCCCGCTGGTGGGCAGCGACATTACGCACATGCAAATTATGCACGATGACCCCTGGACCGTAATTTTGCCCGAAACCGTGGCTGCCGAACTCAAGGAACATTTTTAACCGGTGGGACACTTTAGTGTAAAGAAGGATTTACACCCCCGGCGAAGAATATATGTTTTATACAACAAGCCGGAGGTGCAAAGCATGGCTCTGAAAAAATGTATCATGTGTGGCAGGCTGTTTGACCCCGATCAAATTACCGTGGAAGAAAATAAAAACCCGTACTTGGATGAAGAGGACATGCCCAAAAAGGAGCCATCTTTTTGCCAGTTGTGCCAAGCAAAAATCAAGCACGAAGCCGACGAATCGCAGAAAATCCCCAAGCCAATGTAAGTAACCGTTCTTATATCTACCGCAAGGAGGAGATTAATTGCCTAAGGGTTTAAAGTGGCTTACCACAGCCGTTGTAATAATCCTGGTTGTCTTTTTATTGCTAACCAGGTGGGCTACTAATTTATACGTGGAATGGCTCTGGTTCCAATCATTAGGCTACAGCAAGATATTCACCACCATTTTGCTGTCGGAACTGGGGCTGCGGGTGCTGGTGGGCATCGTTGTCTTTTTATTCATTTTTGCCAACCTGATGCTTACCCGCAAGTCGGTGCTGCAAAGGATCGCTGCCAGGCAATACGTGCAGACCGACGACGTTATCATTATCCACCAGCCGCCCCTGCAGAAGTACATTACCCCCCGTTTTTTGACCTTGACTTACCTGGCAGCGGGCGCCATTTTGGCGCTGTTTGCCAGCACGGCGGTTTCAGGTGACTGGATTATACTGCAAAAATTTTTACATCCCACTTCGTTTGGCTATACAGATCCCATTTTCCACAATGATATAGGCAAATACGTATTTCAATTGCCCTTTTACCAGTTCATCTACCGGCTGCTTACGCTGTTGATCGTCATGGCCGCTTTTGCGGTGGCCCTGGTATACTTTTTTACGGAAAGCGGGCAAGGCAGCCTAACCAAGCTTTTTGGTTCGCTGGCAGCGCGGCTGCACCTATCCTTCTTAGCAGCCTTGTTTTTCCTGGTTCGGGCCTGGGGTTACCGCCTGGAACAATACATGCTGCTGTATTCGGACCGGGGAGTGGCCTTCGGGCCGGGGTATACGGATATCCACGCCAGGCTGCTGGCTTATAAAGCACTTTTTTTCATAGCCCTGCTCATAGCCGTAATTATACTGGTCAACCTGTTTTTGCGCCGGTTCCGGTTGATACTGTACAGCATAGGCGCGCTGGTTTTAGCGTCCATCATACTGGGCGGCGTTTATCCTGCACTGGTACAGAGCCTGCTGGTGAAACCGAACGAACTAAGCCGGGAAGCACCTTACATTGCCAATTCCATCAAGTATACCCGGCTGGCCTACAACCTGGACAAGGTAGAAATTAAAAAATTCCCCGCCGGTAGGGTTCTCACCGTGGAGGACGTAGAAAACAACCGGGAAACCATAGATAACATCAGGCTTTGGGATTGGCGGCCGCTGGCCCAGACTTACGCCCAACTGCAGGAAATCAGGCCCTACTACGAGCTGAAAAACATTGACATCGACCGGTATTTAATCAATAACGATTACCGGCAGGTAATGCTGGCCGCCAGGGAGCTGGACCAAAACCAGCTGCCCGACCAGGCCAAAACATGGATCAACCTCCGTTTGAAATACACCCACGGCTACGGCATCGCCATGAATCCTGTGAATGAAATGACCGCGGAGGGGCTGCCGGAATTTTTCATTAAGAACATACCACCAGTTTCCACCGTTGACCTGCAAGTTACCCGCCCGGAAATATACTTCGGGGAATTAACCGATAACTACGTCATCGTCAACACCAAGGCCCGGGAGTTTGACTATCCCATCGGCGGCAATGAAAATGCCTACACGCAATACCAGGGCGACAGCGGAGTCAAAATCGGAGGGCTGTTGCGGCGGTTGATCTTCGCATTGAACTTTGGCGACTACAAAATGTTGCTGGCCAGCGACTTGCAAAGTTCAAGCCAAATATTGTTTCACCGCAACATTAGGGATAGGGTACCCAGGCTGGCACCGTTCCTCAAATTCGACAGTGACCCCTACATCGTTGTAGACGAAACCGGCGCCCTGCACTGGATGTGGGACGCTTACACGGTATCGGACATGTACCCTTACTCTGATCCCTTTGGGGAAGGATACAACTACATCAGGAACTCCGTCAAAGCAGTGGTCAACGCTTACACCGGCCGGGTAGATTTTTATGTGGCCGACAGCCAAGACCCGGTGATAAAAACTTACCAGAAAATTTTCCCCGGCGTGTTCAAACCGCTGGACGAGATGCCGGCGGACTTGCAAAGACACATCAGGTACCCGGTGGATTATTTCATGATCCAGGCTGAAAAATACACAGTTTATCACATGACCGATACCGAAGTACTGTACAACCAAGAGGATAAGA
>CAJYBN010000193.1 GCA_913064925.1 uncultured Peptococcaceae bacterium | reverse complement strand
CACCAACGCAACGGTTCTAATCAGCGGCGAAAGCGGAACGGGAAAGGAGCTTTTCGCGCACAGCATTCACAACGAGAGCCAAAGGCGGGAAGGGCCTTTTGTGGCCGTAAACTGCGCGGCATTACCGGAAAACCTGCTGGAAAGCGAATTGTTCGGTTACGAAGAAGGAGCCTTTACAGGCGCTAAAAAGGGAGGAAAAACCGGGCTGTTTGAAATGGCGCACGGAGGCACAATATTTCTCGATGAAATCGCGGAAATGTCCCCGCAAGTGCAGGCCCGCCTGCTGCGGGTGCTGCAGGAATGCGAGATTATGAAGCTGGGCAGCGATAGGGTTATCCCCGTTGATGTCAGAATTATAGCCGCCACCAACAAAGACTTGTATTCAGCGGTACTGGAAGGCAAATTCCGCGAAGACTTGTATCACCGCCTGGAAGTGCTGGATTTGGAAATCCCGCCATTAAGAAAAAGAAAAGAAGATATTGAGGTTCTGGCTAACCATTTTAAAGACATGCTAAGCTATGAAGCCGGTAAAAATGTTCCTGATTTGACATTGACCGCCATCAACTACTTGAAAAAGTACGACTGGCCGGGTAATGTCAGGGAACTGCGAAACATTATGGAAAAGTACGTGTTATTAATGGAAGAAAACAAGAACTGCAATGATCTGATTATAAAATTAATCAATGAAAAAATTTCTAAATCATTTCACGTTCAAACCCGCGACTCAGACCATATCAATATCAAGATCGGCAAATGGGAAGAAATAGAGCAGCAAATCCTAGAATACCTTATTTCCAAAGGAATGAGCATCAAAGATTTGACTGAACTATTGGGCACAAGCCGCACTACAATCTGGCGCAAGCTTAAAAATACCAACAAAGTCAGCTGAAAACTGAAGGTGCAGGGTGACTCTATCGCCTCCTTATTAAAATTAAAACCCGCGACAGCTATACTTTATGCTGCTTATCTCCGTTCAAGCTGTCATACCCCCGGCTGCCGGATAACCTTACCGTCGGCTCCGTAAGTTCTTGAGCCTGGGGTTCATAATAAAGCTCGTAAGCACTTCCGCTTCTCACCTGTACCGCCCGGACAATTTGCGCAATTTGCTCCAGGCAGCAGCAAACGGTAAACAGTAAGATTACCGTCAAGCCGCAAATAAGTCATTATTTTTTTTGCACAAAATAATCACGCCCTTTACCTCCATCAAAACACCTGCTCAATTTGCGGCCGAAAAACCCGGCCGGCACGCCGGGCGAAATCCGGAAGTCAACAGGCCGGGCAGACCAGCCGCTCTAACGCTACGCGTTCGTTTTTTTGACCTGGAAACACTTAAGGGTGTCTATACGCCAACAAGTCATTCCCGCATTACCTTCCGGCAGCTGTTCGTCCCCGGGCGCCAGTTCCAGTACTAAGGGGATGTAATCCACCAGCGGCCGCTCCTCAGGCCCAGGGGTGCTTACCGGAACCACGGCATGCCGGCTGTCCTGATACTGTATTTTACCTACCTGAGGGCTGTCCAGCAATGCCCCCAAACTAGACTTTAAATTAGTCACTATATCAACCAACGCGTCCCGCAGAAAATTATCATCCTGGGCCAGCCGGGAAACCGTTTCCAGGTCCGCATTACCCAATGCGTAAAACCACATTCCCATAAAGTATCCCTGCCCCTGCCTATCCAGCAAACGCCAGAAAGTCAACGCATCGCCGTTGTTGATGGCCTGCAAAAAGCTTTTGACAACACCGGCGGCACTGGCGGCATAAACCGTTTCCGTAACATATTGCAAATGCTTCACCCCTTTCTCATTTCCATGTGCACAATCATACTTTATTTCGTTCTTTTGTACAAGAGGGCCGGCGTGCCCCGTTATTCCTTACAAACCCTAGCGCCGCCGCGGCGCCTGGGCAAGGGATGGCGGCAAGACAGCGACAGAAGTGTCCTCCAGCACGTTGACGTAACGCGGGTAAACAACTGGCACCATTTTTGCCGCCAGTGCCTCTATAAATTCCTTAGGCGGGCGGTACTGTTTGTTCTCTTTGCCGCCGGCCGGAGTTATTTCCACCGGCGGCGCAGCCGGTAGGGCTTCCCGTCGGGCCTGCCCGCTTGCTTCATCGCCAGCCGGGTGAAGCCGCCTTAAATGTTTTTTTATTTCGCCCGCCTCCCGCACGACCTTTGCGAGGCGTAAAACGTCCTCTGGGGTACCTTCTTCGCCCGCGGCGCGGTCTATTATGTCGGATACTTGAATCATCCACTCAAACAACTTGTCCACGCTTTTATCGATGTCTTCAAGCACCGACCGGGCTTGTTTCAGCACTACTTCGCCCAGCCAAGCCTGCTCCTCCAGCAAGTGCCGCAATTCCTGCCTTTCACGGTTATTCAGCTTCCCCGCCCGTGCACCCAGTTCCTCCAAACGCAGTAATATTTCACCGTACCTTTTACAGAGCAAGAAAAACACCTCCTGCAAAATTTACAACATTTCCCAGCGTTTCTCCTGCTCTAACTGCAAAACTTATTACTTATTGCTCACCCGGCATTTTATCCTTTATTTCTTCTTCGTCTTTTAATTTTTTATTGTTGAAGACGGACCGAAAAACCACCACTCCCAACCATACGCCGGAAACACCGGTCACCACCGGATCGGCAAAAAATATGAACGGGTACGTGTTGCCGCCCGCTTGCAGCCACACGGGTCCCGGAATCAATGAAAGAATGGCTGCCGGTATTCCTTGCAGTACCAACAAATTGGCGTCAATGCGGACTTCTATGACCCAGCCCCAAAACCGGCCAAGTTCCACCAGCATGCCCACCAGTACCGCCGTTAGGGACAGGAGTATAGCTATGCCCCATTCCTCGCCCGCGCCGCTGATGCGCTGAACCCGGCTGTAATAAAAATAAGTGTATATGAGTAAAAACACCGCCAGGCCGATTAGCGCTTGGCCGGCTATATATCTATTATCATTCTTTTTCATTCTCCTCACCTGCTTTTACGTTGCGGCGTTTCTCCGGCGGCGGCCACAAGTTATTAGTATCCAAGGTCTGCAGCGCCGTTAAAAACCTGGTCCTAAATTCCGGGTAGCGCTCGCTGAGCCAGGCCACTATTTCCTTTGCCTCTTCCCTTTTAGTTTTGCCATCCACCGGGCAAAGGCTTTTCAATACGGGAAGTCCCAGGCGCTTGACCAGGGTTTCTACGGTCTTGCCGTTCAAGTAAATCATGGGGCGAATCAAGGTGATGCCGCTCCGGTCCATGTATGTCACCGGTGAAAATGTCTTTAACTGGCCATTATAGACCAGGCTCATAAAAAAAGTTTCTATGGCGTCGTCGAGATGGTGACCCAGAGCCAGTTTATTGAGTCCTAATTCGCGGGCGGTGTTGTTAATAGCCCCGCGCCGCAGGTTGGCACATAATGCACAGGGATTTTTTTCCTTGCGGCAGGTAAAAACCACCTCGCCAATGTTGGTAAGCTTGTTGGTAAAGGGAACACCCCTCTCCCGGCAGAAATTTTTCATGGCGTCAACGTCCGCCGGCCAGCCGGGATTGATAAATATGGCGTGCAGGTGGTAATGCACCGGGATTTCCCGGCGAATTTGGGCAAGCAGGTGCAAAAGCGCCATGCTGTCCTTGCCGCCGGACAGCCCCACGGCCACCCGGTCCCCATCCGTAATCATGCCGTAGTTGCTGATGGCTTTTTTTACCTTGCCCTTCACCCACTTTAAATAACCGTCCTTCAAACCGCCACCACCCGTAAAGCGTATTCTTGCAGGAATTAGCGTCTAGATATAGAAACATGTACGGGTTAAAGTTTAATGCAAATAACGGCGCCAGGCAATGACCGGCCCGCGCGCCGGCTTTAGGAGGTACCTGCTGTTGGACGTCACCCTGCATATCGTACAGTTCGACCGCAGCACCGGCAAGCCGGAGGAAAACCATAACAAAATGATTGGCTGGCTGAAAAGTATCCCTCCGCCCGCCGATATCATATTGTTGCCCGAAGCCTGGTTGGGGCCGCAAATTGTGGACCTTGCCTACTACCGTTCCGTTTTGCTGGATTTACTGGAGCACCTGCCCGCGGAAAATACGCTGCTGGTGACCGGCGCCCATTACGTCCGGCAGAACGGCGATATCGTGTCTACCGGTAGCTTTCTCAGCCAACAGGAAATTATTTACTATGAAAAACTGTTTCCCTCCCATGCCATCGGCGAAAGGAACTTTGTGGCGCCGGGCCGTAAAACGCCCGTGGTAAGCCACCGGGGCGTTTTACTGGGGTCCGTTGTGTGCGTGGATCTTTTTTACCCGGAAATAACCCGCCGCCTGGCCAGGCGGGGAGCACAAATAATCTTTAATCCCGCCAACATCCCCGCCGCCCGCATGGACCTGTGGCAGCACTTGGGGATTACCCGCGCCGCCGAAAATACCGTGTTCCTGGCCATGGCCAACAACACCCATACCTTTTATCCGGACGGGCGGAAGGTGGCGGGGAGAAGCTTCGTGGCTGGCCCGGACGGCCAGTTTTTCACCGATTTCGGCCCCGAGCCGGGCATTTACCGAGTTGATTTGGAACTGGAACTGATAGCCCGCACGCGCCGGCGCTGGCGCTACCTGAAAGACATAGAAGAATACCCGTTATAATTTCCACTTGTCCCCGTGCACCTGGCGCACCCTTTCCAGCACTTTGCGCGTCGCCGCTTTGGGTTTGCCCGCAATTGTCGCCTTTTCTGTTTCACGACCGGTCCAGACATTCAATAATCCCAGCACGTTGCGTGCCAGTACATCCGGGTTATAGCCGCCTTCCAGGGTGACGATGATGCGCCCCCCTGCGTGCAACCCGGCGATTTCCATCACCGAGCGATGCAGCCAGGCAAATCCCGCATCCGTCACGTTCATGCCGCCTATGTGGTCGCCGGCGTGCGCGTCGTACCCGGCGCACACCACAACAAGCTCCGGCCGAAACGCATCGGCCAGGGGTACCAATACCGTTTCCCAGGCCGTACGGTAATCAGCATCCCCGCTTCGTATCGGTAGCGGCACATTGACATTGTATCCCCGCCCGGCCCCTTCACCCGTCCTTTCCACCCACCCGGTAGCTGGGTACGCAAAGTCCCTGTGCAGGGAAAAATAAAGCACACCCGGGTCGCGGTAGAAAATCCTTTCCATGCCGTTACCGTGATGGGCGTCCCAGTCCACCACCAGAATCCTTTGCACGCCGTATTTCACC
>CAJYBN010000192.1 GCA_913064925.1 uncultured Peptococcaceae bacterium | reverse complement strand
TAGCAATGCCTAGCGTATTGTGTTAGGAATTGTTAAGTTTTTTGAACCAGGTAATCGATTAGTGCTCATTTCCCTGTACATAAAAGATTTCGGGCTCGTCGAAAGCGCCGAGCTGGTTTTCGGGCCCGGGCTTAACGTGTTGACGGGCGAAACGGGAGCGGGCAAATCCATCATTGTGGAAGCGTTAAAAATGTCGCTGGGCGGCAGGGCGCAGGCCGACCTGATCAGGACGGGCCGGGAGCGGGCGCTGGTACAATCTACTTTTGACGTTTCCCGTGCGGAACAAGTTCGGTCTGCACTGCAGGAATTCGGATTGGACGAGGGGGATGAGGAAAACGATGTTCTGGTCATGAGCAGGGAACTCAGCCGCCAGGGCCGCAACATTTGTCGCATTAACGGGCGCATTGTCAACCTCGGCGTATTCAGGGGTATTGCCGGTTTATTGGTGGACATGCACGGGCAGCATGAGCAACAAGCCCTGCTTGTGCCGGAAAAGCAGATGTACTTACTGGACAGGTACGGGGATCCGCAGTTGCTGGATCTACTGGCCCAAACGGGCCGGGCCTACCGGGAATGGCAGCGCAGCAGCCGCCGGCGGGAGGAAATAGTTGCCGGCAGCAGGGAAAGGCAGCAGCGCATGGACATGATTAAGTACCAAATGGAGGAAATAGATGCTGCGGGGCTGTCCGGCATGCAAGAGGAGGAATTATACCGGCAGCGCGACAGGTTGGCCAATGCGGAAAAAATCAAAATGCTGGCCGAGCAGGTGGTCAACCGCATATATAAGGGCATGGGGCAATGCCCGGCGGCAGTGGATTTGCTGGGCGCTTCGCAAAACGACCTGCGTGAACTGCGGCGTTACGTGCCGGAAGCCGGCCGCTGGCTGGAAAACATCTATTCTGCTCAGTGCCTGCTGGAAGAAAGCGCCCGCGAACTGGCTTCCTATCGCGAAAGCGTGGAGGTGGACCCGCGGGAATTGGATTACGTGGAAGAAAGGCTGGCCCGGCTGGAACGTTTAAAAAGAAAGTACGCCGATAGCCTCGCCGAAATACTGGCTTACCGGGAAAAGATAGCCGGCGAGCTGGAACAGCTGCAGCAAGTGGAAACCGATGCGGGCGGCATTGACGACCTGGTGCGGGAGAAAAGAAGGCAATACGAGCAACTGGCGCTAAAACTGGGGGCACTCAGGGTGGAAGCGGCGCGCCTCCTGGAAAAAGAAGTGGAAGGCGAGCTCCGGGGCCTGGAAATGAATAACGTCCAGTTCACGGTGCAGGTTTCCGACGGCGAACCTTCCGCCGCCGGCAGCAACAAGGTGGAGTTTCTCATTTCTCCCAACCCCGGCGAGCCCTTGCGGCCGCTGGCTAAAATAGCTTCCGGAGGGGAATTGTCCAGGGTAATGTTGGCCTTGAAAACGATACTGGCCGCGGGCGATGAAATTGCCACCCTGGTTTTTGATGAAATTGATGCCGGTATTGGCGGGCGTACCCTGCAGGCTATTGCGGAAAAGCTGGCAAGGATTGCCGGGGAAAGGCAGGTTATTTGTGTTACCCATGCGGCGGCAATAGCCGCCTGCGCAACAACGCATTACCTGGTGAAAAAATCGACCAGGGGGCAAAAAACCTTTATCTCGGTACACAAGGTGGAAGGTGAAAAGAGAGTGGCAGAGTTGAGCCGCATGCTGGGCGGCAGCAGCGATTCCGCCACGCTGGTTAATTACGTGCGTAAGTTAATTAAATAAGAGGTCGGTTAACTGTTTTCCAGGTCGCTTAAACTTAAGCGGCTTTTTTTATGCCGTACATTGTTATCAATATGTTACAGAACTACTGCAGCACACGCGCGTGCTGGGCGTGCCAATGTAAGGCACAGCAGGGCGGAATAAATACGGTGCGGGGAGGCAAATTAAAAAAGCGATGAAAAACAAAGAAAAAGGAGGTGTGCCGACTGAACCGCACCTGCAAAAGCAGTAAATTAATTACAATATCAAGCATAGTATGTGCAATTATTATTATTTTCATGTTTGCCGGTTTCTTTTGGTATCATTTACTACCTGCTCAGCAGCACGTGCGGGTAGGCGATACAATCGATACCGGGCAAGGAATACCGGACCTCATTGCCAGAAACCTCAGCCTGCATTTGCGTTCCCAAAGTGCGGTATTCTCCGTAGACGGCAACAGTTGTAAGGAACTAACCTGCAACCTGGGCGCCAAGAAGCCGGTGGCGCTGCAGCCCGGTAAGCTGGAAATGCAGGTGAAGTTGTTTGGCTTTTTACCCGTGCACCGGGTAATGCTGCAAGTGGTGGCACCCGAGAAAGTAATTCCCGGTGGGCAGTCCATTGGGGTTTTGCTGCACGCCGAAGGAGTCATGGTGGTTGGGGAAGCGCCTGTAAAGAAGAACGGGCGGTATGTTTACCCGGCCAGGCAGGCGGGGATTTCCGCCGGCGACGTGATACTGCAGGCCAACGGCCGCCAGGTGGCCGGTGAGGTACAGCTGCAAAAAATAATAGACGATTGTGGTAAGCAGGGAAAACATATTATTTTATTAGTTAAACATGGAAAAAAAACCATACGTGCCAAAATTAAGCCTGAGTATTGCGAAGAAGCGGGCCGTTTCCGCATCGGTTTGTTTGTCAAAGATAGTACGGCCGGCGTGGGTACTCTGACTTTTTACGAGCCCAGAACACGAACGTACGGGGCGCTGGGCCATATTATCCTGGACATAAACGGCAGCGGTAAAATCAATTTGACCGAGGGCAAAATAGTAGAAGCTTCCATCAAGGGACTGCATCCCGGCAAAAAGGGTGAACCGGGCGAAAAAATGGGCGTGTTCAAAGGCCGCGGGGATATCATCGGTAACATAGAAAAAAATACGGAATGCGGCATTTTTGGCACCCTGAACGCCATATTGACCAATCCCTTTTTCCGTGCACCCATACCGGTAGCCATGCGCTACCAGGTCAAAGAGGGCCCGGCGACAATGTACACGGTATTGGAAAGCAACAGGATAGAAGAATTCCACATTGAAATTGAACGGGTTTTACCGGAAAACAAGCGGGGAAAAGGGCTGGTCATTAAAGTCAAGGATCCCGAACTTATTGCCCGCACCGGCGGCATCATTCAGGGTATGAGCGGCAGTCCCATCGTGCAAAACGGCAGGTTGGTTGGGGCCGTGACCCACGTGTTTGTGAACGATCCCACCAAGGGCTACGGGGTTTTTGCGGAAAATATGTTAATCGAAGCAAATTTATTAAACTACAAGAAAATGCAAAGTAAAGCGGGGTAATTATAACGCAAGCCCCATGTAAAAGTAAAATTTTTACAAAAAAGTTAATATAGTTTAGAGGTATTTTGTCCCGCATATAGAAAAATTAAAAATATTATAGACAAAAAAACGAATGTTATTTAGGAGGCGGGAAACTAATGCGTAAAACCATAAAAATCCTCATTGCCGACGATAACAAAGAATTTTGTGACCTTTTAAAGGAATTTTTACAACAACAGGAAGACCTGCAGTTAATTGGTACGGCGTTTAACGGCGTGGAGGCGTTGGAACTAATTAAAGAACACTCGCCTGACGTTTTGGTTTTGGATGTGATCATGCCGCACCTGGACGGGATTGGAGTGCTGGAAAAATTAAACGAGAACAATCATGTGCACAAGCCCAAGGTCATCATATTGACTGCTTTTGGGCAGGAAAGCATTACCCAAAGGGCCGTGGAACTGGGTGCGGATTACTATATTTTAAAACCGTTTGATTTTACCGTACTAGCTACCAGAATCAAACAATTAGCAGGCGGTTTTAAAAGCTTGGAATACGTACAGGCTCCCAAGCCGAAGAGCCTAGACGTGGCGGTAACCAACATCATCCACGAAATGGGCGTGCCCGCCCATATCAAGGGGTATCATTACCTCCGGGAAGCTATTTTAAAAGTTATTGAAGATGTCAACTTGCTGGGGGCGGTAACCAAGGAATTATACCCGATGATTGCGCAAAAGTATCAAACCACCCCCAGTAGAGTGGAAAGGGCCATTCGCCATGCCATTGAGCTGGCCTGGGATAGGGGCAACATTGAAATGATGACTAAATTTTTCGGTTATACCATCAATTTGGAACGAGGTAAGCCCACCAATTCGGAGTTTATTGCCATGGTAGCGGACAAGCTGCGCATTGAGGCCAAGGTTAGCTAGTGCAAACTGCCGGAAAAAAGCGCCTTTGTTTTGTCAACTTTTAAGGCAAAATAAAGGTGTTTTTTTTGTGCAAAATATTAGTATTTACGGGCGGGAACTTGTCTTGACGCTCTCCAGTAAAAAACAGTAAAATGTTTAGGGCGGTGAAAATTATGAAAAATATGGTTATAAAAGGAACAGTGCGCATGGACCGCAGGACTAAGAACCTGGTGAAAAGATTACAACCGGGCGATATAGCCCTTATTGATCATCCGGGACTTGACGAAGTGGCCGCCCATGCACTGGTTGAAACAAGGGTAAAGGCGGTCATTAATGTATCTTCTTCCATGAGCAAGTCTTATCCCAACTACGGGCCGTTGCTTTTGGTGAAAGCCGGAATAAGGCTGGTGGACTGCCCGGACAGCGATTTGTTTGCCCGTTTGATGGAGGGTGATGAAATAGAAATTCGGGAAGGCTTAGTAATCAAACAAGGGGTAATTATAGCGGCCGGTCTGGAACTAAATGGAAAAATTATTTTGGAAAAAATGGAAGAAACTAAAGCTAACCTGGAAAAAGTTTTAACTGATTTTGTTACCAACACCATGGACTACGCGCGAAACGAAATCGGCCTCGTCTGCGGCCAATACAAGGTGCCCGAAATTAAAACCGACTTGCGGGGCAAGCACGCCCTGATAGTGGTGCGGGGAAAGAATTACAAGGAAGATTTGCGGGCCATAAGGTCCTATATTAGCGAGGTAAAACCGGTGCTCATCGGCGTGGACGGCGGGGCCGACGCGCTGGCCGAGTTCGGCTTGCGCCCCGATATAATCATCGGTGACATGGACAGTATCAGCGATAAGATGTTAAGCTGCGGTGCCGAGCTGGTGGTACACGCGTATCCCAGCGGAGAGGCACCGGGCCTGGTCCGGTTGCAAAGGCTCGGTCTGGAGGCTGTTGTTTACGCTGCGCCAGGTACCAGCGAGGATATCGCCATGCTTTTAGCTTACGAGAAAGGGGCCGACTTGATTGTGGCGGTGGGTACCCACTCCAATATGATCGACTTCCTGGAAAAAGGGCGCAAGGGCATGGCCAGTACTTTTCTGGTCAGGGCTAAGGTGGG
>CAJYBN010000191.1 GCA_913064925.1 uncultured Peptococcaceae bacterium | reverse complement strand
AACCAACGCATGACGGGTCCAAAGCCCGTTGCCTTACCGCTTGGCTACGCCCCAGCGTGGTGGAGGGGGCAGGATTCGAACCTGCGAAGGCATCGCCGGCAGATTTACAGTCTGCTCCCTTTGACCACTCGGGAACCCCTCCGTGGTGACCCCACTGGTATTCGAACCCGGGTTACCGCCGTGAAAGGGCGGTGCCTTAGACCACTTGACCATGGGGCCGCTTGACGTGGTCGGGATGGAGGGATTTGAACCCCCGGCCTCTTGCTCCCAAGGCAAGCGCGCTAGCCAAACTGCGCCACATCCCGATAGCCTAAACGCAAAGTATATACTATCGTAAAAAGGCGGCAAAGTCAAGTGTATCACATGATCATTTTAATGGCAGCGGCCAGCTGCCTAGCGTTGCGGCACTCAAAAACGGCAGTGCAAAACGGGGCGTAAGCATCAATAATACAATCTTCCGCCTCCCAATTATCCCGGGGCAGGGGATTGAGCCAAATAATCCTTCGGCAACGGTCGGCAATGGATCGAAAGTACTCAATACCTTCATCTTTCCAGTTGTTTTTGGCGTCACCCAGTATTACCAGCGTGGTTTGCCCGGTAAGGCTGTCAATATAATTTGTACAAAAATAGTTCCACACTCTGCCGTAATCGCTGAACCCGCTGATGGATATTTTCGCTTGGCGCAGTATTTCCCGGGCCGTGATATGCCAGGAACCGGGGCGCTTGGCCAAACTGGTTATTTCTTCTACATGGTCAACAAAGGCAAACGATTGCAGGCTGGAGAACATGCCCTGCATACTTATCAGCAGCTGCAAGAAAAATTCGCTGTAAGGAGCCACGGAACCTGAAAGGTCGCATAATAGCACCACCTGGGGTTTCGAGGGCCGGCGTTTGTGTTTTTTGAGGACAAGCGGAATCCCGGCGCGCGAGAAGGCGTGTTTGGCCGTTCTACGCATGTCGATATCGCCCTCGGGGGCGGGTTTTTTGCGATGGCCTTTACGTGAGGCAAGCCTGCGGGCCAGGCTTTTCAATATCTTTTTTATTTCCTGCAGCTGCCACTCCTCGGCCCTGCTTATATCAATATCGCGTAGGTTTGGTGCCGTGGGGATGCCTTCCGGGTATCGTACCGCTGCCTTCTCGCTGCATGCGGCAGCCCGCAAACCCGGAGAAGGGTTCCGCCCCGCGGCATCCGGCGTTCTTAGCGCCGCTTTTCCGGTAGCACCGGCGGCAGTTCCGCCCAATGGCGGCATCGGCGTGTGGCTGTATAGCATAATATCAGTGCGGATATCATTTTTTATTTGCTCTATATGTTTTGCAAACTCCTGGTGGAACATCCGCGGGGGGTTTGCTAGAACATAGCGCGTATCGACGGGGGGCGGTATAATTTTGCCATGTGCGCTCTGGGCAATCAACCGCTGGGAAAAATATTGATTGATTAAAGGAGGTATCAATTCACGGCTGCGTTTATCTTTGGCCAACGTGGACATAGCAGCGGTTATTACATCGGAACGCTGTATTCCCACCAGCTGCAGGGCACGTGCGAAATCGACTGTTTCACCTGGAGAAATGCTTAACCCGGCGCTGCGCAGGAAGCTTACCAGATCAATAATTTTATTTTGCATAAGCTACCACCGTGTTCATAAATTCAACCATGCGCTGGAAAACATCTTGCAATACCGCCGTACGGAAATTATTATTTTTGAGGGAAAGGTCTTTGCTGCACTTCATTTGCATTCGCTTAATGTCATACACGGCGGTAAAATCACCTAAATCTCGGGTAAAAAGGTAAAATTGATGCTGCTTGTTAAAACCTAATTCATTTAGCAGGCGATCGGGAGATAGTAACAGGTTTTCCGTAACTTGCTCTATAACTACTTTTTCCAGCCCCAACAAGTCATGCAATTGCTGCAGCGTACCGTTATCCAGTGGCGCCGGGCTGGTTAATTCCAGCATGCATAATATCTCGCCCCGTTCGCGGTCCTGTTTAAAGGAAATAAAGCCGGAACCGTTGAAAACTATTTTAAATTCCTCCGTGTTTCGGTAATAATGCAGGGATCCCGGTTTACGGTGGATGAATTCCACCCAACCGTGCGGTGTAACTTTTTGTTGGGCTTTAATTACCGGCCCGTGCATCCTGGGTGTCGGGGGGGGCTCGATAAAATCCGGGCTTAAAGGTTCCATAATTTGCCGCAGTGAAACTTGATCTACGCAAGCCTGGCAATTATACTGGCTGTCCCGGAAATGGGTGCTGAATTTTACCCGGGCCGTTAAAACGCTGCCTTGCACGGCCAGCTCGGTTTGGGCCACCACGGCAACATCCCTTGAACGCCACTCAATGAATCTAGTTCCCATGAGTTCACCGTGTTCCAAATCGAGGTGGCTTACTTCGTGCAGGTGGGGTAAAATTTTCGCCGGTTTATAGGCCCTGGCTGTAACGATTATTTTCATGTCCGTTTCGGGCTGGTGGAATTGCCCGGTGGCAATTACGGGAACTACTGAAAAAAGCGCGGGAACGATTTGCTCGGCCCACTCCGCGGAACTGATTTTGAACAGCATGTAGTTATCCGACAAGTGCAGCGAAATGCCGGGCAATGCAACATGATCACCCCGGGCCTCTAAGCCGGGTGAACCTGACATTAACGTCAATATAGTGTTTTTCTTGTGCATATTTCTTGTCAAAATTTCCACTAACATAATCGAACCTCCGGAAAATGTGGGGAGATGGCTTTATGGATTTGAATTTTTTTGCTAGTGTTGACAGTGTGATGCAAGGGCTGATCGAACAACAATACATAGCCACAAGAAGTGTATGCACCACTGTATTTTTGTCCGGACGCCTGGAGAAACCGCTATTGGTGGAAGGCCCGGCTGGAGTGGGTAAAACCGGGTTGGCCGGCGCCATTGCCGGTGCCATGGATGCACAGCTGGTTAGGCTGCAATGCTATCCCGGACTGGATGAAAGTAAAACGCTTTATGAATGGAATTACCACAAGCAGTTGTTATATGTCCAGATGTACGGCAGCGAGCATAATTTGTTTACCGAGGAATTTTTGTTGGAGCGCCCGCTGTTAAAAGCCTTCAGGGCAAAGAAACCGGTAGTGCTGTTGGTGGATGAAATTGATAAAGGCGAAGACGAACTGGAAAGTTTCTTGCTAGAAGCGTTTTCCGAATTCCAAGTGACCATACCTGAATACGGCACGGTGAGGGCGGAGCGCAGGCCATATGTGATCATCACCAGCAACGGCACCCGAGAGTTAAGCGATGCCATGAAAAGGAGATGCCTTTATCTTTACCTGGATTATCCCGATGCAGAGCTGGAAGAGGCCATAATAACCCTTAAGGTCCCAGGCCTTGGCGGCAGCTTGGTGAGGGACATAGTTAACTTTGTGCAGCGTCTGAGGGAAATGAAGTTGAAAAAGGCGCCGAGCATTAACGAATCAATTGACTGGGCCAGAACTTTGCTCCTTTTGGGGCACGATGAAATAAGCGAGGAATTGGCCAGGGAAACACTAAACGTGCTTTTAAAATACGAAGATGACATAAAAAAGGTCAACGAGCAAGTTGCAAAATTGATTCCCGCCCGCGATGAAGGAGCCGAAGAAACTTTAACCGGAAAAGGCGGCATGCAGGTTTACCAACCTTCTGCGGCGCATGAAACTGACCTGTCCCGGTTTAACTTTTAGCCGGCCAGTATTTTTATGATTAATTTCCGGCGCCGGGGCCCGTCGAATTCACAAAAAAATACTCTTTGCCAAGTACCCAGCAAAAGCGCTCCGCGTGTTACGGGTATGTTCTTAGCGCAGCCGCATATTAAGGATTTGATATGTGCCGCCGAATTACCCTCCATGTGCCGGTAATCGTTTTCCAGCGGGACCAGTTTGCTCAACTGCGCTAGTATGTCGTCAACCACGGCGGGATCGGCGCCTTCATTTACGGCCAGACCGGCAGTGGTATGCGGGACGTATAATAAACAGATGCCTTCCGTTACGCCGGATTTAGCCAAAAAACTGTTTACTTCCGGTGTGACATCAATAAATTGTTCCCGGCGGGTTGATTTTATTTCTAGGACATGCATCATTTCCGCGCTTGACCTCCTCTTGCAATAGCTTGAAGCGCCAGCCGAACAGCTTGTTCAGCATTATCGGCATGTACCAGTGGGGGCAAAACGCTCCCGGCCGGCGGTGAGATGCGCCATGTGCGCAAGCCGACCACGGGTTTATTCATTTTTAGGGCGAGGCCGATTTCTGAAAGTGTTCCATAACCCCCCGTTATGGCTATAAGAGCATCGCAAGCGCAGGCGATGACAGCGTTCCTGGCATTTCCCAGCCCCGTGGGCAGGGCATAAGTCAACTCCGGGTTAGCTTCTGCCCTCTGTGTGCCGGGCAAAATGCCAATGGATACTCCTCCCTCTATCCTGGCGCCCCGGGCAGCCGCTTCCATTACCCCGCCCCTCCCACCGCAAACCAGAACCGCCCCCGCTCTGGCAATTTGCCTACCCACCGATTCCGCAAGCTCCAGTTCGGCCGGGCTGCAACGGGCCGCGCCGATTACTCCGATGTAAAACAACTGAACCACCGCTTCCGGAAAATGAGAATAAACCTGCCGGCGGGCAGGTTGTTGCAGCAAAAGCATTTTATTAAATGGCTTGGCGTTACAAGTTTTGGGCGGCTTTGAAACCCAGGTTGAAGGTCAGTATTTCCAGTTTTACCGACAAGTCCACATTGCGGATTTCCACGTGGTCGGGCACGTTCAGGGCCACAGGGGCGAAATTAAGTATGGCCTCCAACCCGGTTTTAACCATGAGGTCGGCCACTTCCTGGGCGGCACTGATCGGTACGGCTATGATGCCGATGCGAATGTTTTCGTTCTTTACCACCTCGGGAAACTTGGACAGCGGCTGTACTACCAAGTTACCTATCCTTTTGCCGATCTTGGTGGGGTCATTATCAAATACGGCTGCAACGTAAAAACTCCTAATGTTGAAACCCCGGTATGTGCACAGGGCAAAGCCCAGGTTACCTGCTCCCACAATGGCCAAAGACCATGTTTGGTCCAAGCCGAGTATTCTGAAAGTATATTTCATTAAATCCTTGACATTATACCCCACGCCTCTGGTGCCAAATTCTCCAAAATAGGCCAAATCTTTTCTTACCTGGGCGGGACTTACCCCTACGCCTTCAGCAATTTCGCCAGAAGATACCGTGGTGACGCCGTTTCTGTCCAGTCTTTCCAGGAACCTGGAATAAATGGATAACCTTGTTACGGTTGCTTCCGGTACCCTGAGAGTTTTCAAGCATTTCGCCCCCTAATGA
>CAJYBN010000190.1 GCA_913064925.1 uncultured Peptococcaceae bacterium | reverse complement strand
ACATCTTTCGTAAGTACAAGGGCGGGGATAGTATTAAAGATTACATTAACATCGCTTAAGTGGTTGCTCAATTCGTTGAAATCAATTGCATGCAATCCCATGGCAACCGCTCTAGCGCGCTGGGCGGGATCGCGGGCAACAACGAAGGTCCGGGCATGCATGGCAGCCAGCAATTGAGCTAGCGTTTGCCCGGTGCGCCCGAAGCCCAGTACCATGGCTTTACTGCCGTGAATGGTCACCGGCAGCTTTTCCATAGCTATTTGCACCGCCCCTTCGGCGGAGGGAATGGAATTAAGAATGGCCACTTCATCCACTTGCATTAATTCCACCAGCTCAAGGCGCGCCCCGGCAACCAACTCGCGCAAGGCCTTCCTGGCCATGCCCACCAGAACCGGCGTACCGCGCGGCAATAAAGACAGCATTTCCCTGGTTAAGGTTAATGGTTGTGTAAGATAAGCCGCGTGAAGCTGCATGCTTTCGTTTACCCCAGGAACAGGTAGGATTAGGGCCTGCACGCCGTCCAGGCACTGCTCCGGCTGCCGGCAGTGAACGATATTTTCACCCTGCGCCGGTAATCCCAGGGTTTTAACCGTTGCACCGATACTCGCCAGGTGTTCGGCCAGCGTAAGTTCTCTGGCGTCTCCCCCCATAACAGCTACTGTAACTCCTGCCAGATCTTGCATGGACGGTCAACCCCTCCTCAACCTTCTTGTACTTACATCAATATATGAACAGCCGGTTTTATAGGTGCTTGTATGAAATTTACGGGTCAAGTTATTCAAACATCAAATTTTCTAAACCGTACACCACCCCTTCCAGGCGCATCACCGCCCTAATCGCCAGCAATACGCCGGGCATAAATGATTCTCTAGATATGGAATCGTGCTTGATGGTTAGCGTTTGACCTACCCCCCCGAAAATAATCTCATGGTGAGCCACTAAACCGGGCAGCCTGACGCTGTGTATGCGCAACCCGCCCGGCATTTCGCCGCCCCTGGCACCTGCAATTTTTTCTTCTTCCACTACCATACCCTGGCGAAACTCGCCGCGTTGTTCTATTATGGCTTCCGCTGCTTTGATGGAGGTGCCGGACGGAGCATCCAGCTTCATATCGTGGTGCTTCTCAATTATTTCCACTTGCGGAAAATATTTGGACGCTTCTTTGGCAAACTTAATCATCAGCAGCGCCCCGATAGCGAAGTTGGGCGCTATCACGCACCCAAGGCGCTTTTCCGCAGCCAGATCGCACACCTGCTGGAAATCTTCCTTGGATATGCCGGTGGTACCAACTACCGGACGTACGCCCCGGTGTAAAGCAGTTTTTATATTAGTCGCTACCGATTTTGGGCGGGTAAAGTCCACCAATACATCCGCCCCGGAAGCATCCAGTGCTTCCGCCAAGTCAGTGGTAATCTGGATACCTAGTTTTTTATCACCACCCAGCAATGCGCCAACATCCTGGCCCTCATTTTGCAAGTCGACGGCAGCACAAAGTTCAATATCCTCAGCCTGCAGGACGGCTTTCAAGACTTCTCTGCCCATACGCCCTGCCACACCGCAAACAGCAACTCTGATCAAGACGAATTACCGGTAAGTGAAAGCTTCCCTAAAAAGCGTTCCAATTACCGGTTGCCTCCTTTCTATAATTTTTTGTTTTGGGCGAAAAATAAATAAAAATAAAATGGCGGACTTATGCGGACCCGGCTCGGGAACGCAGCTTTCCAGTTGTTGGGCAAAACCCAATCCGGCCTTCGCCTTCCGGCTTTCTTAATTTACAGTTAATTTTCTTATATCTATCAACTTATGTCAAGAAATTTTCATTTCTATATTTCGGAGGGGCCAATCTCTTCCGGTTTCCTATTAAAATTTTACACGGCCTCAAGTCTTCAAGTCTGCAGAACTGTCTACATCATGCGGAACGATCAAACCCTCGGTTATCTTTCCCAGCTTATAGTAATCCGCCGCGGGCAAGCCCGAATATCCCGTTAGCACGCAATATTTTTTACCTAGTGTATTAAAGTTAATCTTTGGACGGCCTGGTATCTGTGTACGCTTGCGTTTCATACGCCATTCCCCCTCTGTGTCTTTTAAACAATTACCGAGCACCATTCCTGCTTACTTATATTAACGTTGATTTGCCCCGATTCCGGGTAATTTTTCTTCTCCACCACTCCGGAAAAAATGAAGTAATCCGCCCCGTATTCCGATTCCACCAAGCCGCTGGCCACTTCGAACTCGGTGCGGTTTCCCCTCAGCACTTCGCTAGGATTAAATGCTTTGGTCATCTGTAGTTCTTCGGCTATATCCTGGTAAAGATTCCACATTAACTTTTCCAAGTCGTTATCAGCGTAAACCACCGGCAAACCGATGTCTTCTGCGGCCTCCCGGCGGGCTATCATATGATTGTGGGCGTATAATTTTTCGGTAAGGGCATCCACTATGTTCCGTACTTTTTCTGCGGGCAGTTTTTCCCGGCGCAAACCCAACATTTTGTTGGCCAGCGAGCGAATTAACAACCAGTTCCTGTGTACGTTGCCCAGCGCCAGAGGGTGAATTTTTTCAGCGAGGAGCAAGAAAGCACGCGCAGTGGCTTCTTCACTATAAATACCCATTTTTTCTGCAATTAACGCCATATAGGAGTAAACGTCTTCAATATTGACCGGTAGCCTGGCGGACGGACTGGCGGGGTCTTGGGGGTTAAACGGGTTTATGACGCTGGGGTCAATGGGACCCAGTTCCCCCATTTTACCCATAACGATCTCATCCGCCCCCAGGCAAAGCAGTGTACCGGCGCTGTATGCGCGAAAAGGCACCAGTACGGAAAAGTGACTGGTGTACTCACGAAAAAGATTTACCAGGCGCCAAGGGGTTAAAACGTCTCCTCCCCTGGTATATAAAAACAAGTCCAGAGTCGGCCTTGTACCTATTTTCTCCATGTGCCTGTATATTACCTGCACCACGTCGGGAGCGATTCTTGTGCTTAAGTTTTCTCGATCGCCCGTTACATAAAGCAAAACCGCCGATGATCCCCGCCTCCGGGCAATTTCCTGCATCATGGCCAGTCTCTGCGGCCGAGCCATAAACAGCCCCCTTGTTTTTTCCGTTATTATAGCCCGAGGGCGCAAAAATATAATCCGTTTCGCAACGGATTATACAAGGAACTTACCGAACCTCGGAGTGGCCTGGTCTAGTTCGACGATGATGACTTCCAAACCTATTTTTTTCACCGCTTCCCAGGGTACCACCAGCTCATGTTTTTCCGCCCAAAAGTTTAAAAAGCTGCCTTTGCGTGGTAATATAATGGACTGTATGCGACCTGTTTCCACATCTATAGCCAGATCTGTTTCGCCTACCACTCCCAATCTGGCACCGTCGTTGATATTGATAATTTCTTTACCGGCGAATTCTGCCATTCTCATCTCCTGCTTCCTCCCCTATCAACGGAACCTCCTTTTCAGCGACCATAACCTTAATACAAACGGCTGAACGATGGCCAACGCAATGGATACGGTGGCCAGCGGCTCCAAGGCGATGTCCCCCACATGCACGTGCTGGGGGGGTGCCAGTTCCAAAAATGTTTGCAACAGCACCAGGGAAAGGTAAATGCCGCCTGCCGTGCCCACCAGTCCCGTGATAGCACGAGACAGGGGCGAAGACTTGGCCTCCCCTATGGTATCCCAGTCCTTTTCCCGCATGGTTTGCCACCTGACACGCTCCCTAATGGACAAAACAACCGCCAATAACACCAGCAAAACAAATAATAACAAGTTGAACTGCATCTTACCACCTCCCGTACAACATGTATATTGTACAGGCTGTAAAAACATTCCTTAAACAAGCATAATTGGATTAAACAAAAAAGACCAACGCGGCTTACCTACCGGTTGATCCAAACCCGCCCTCACCCCGGGCGGAATCACTTAATCGATCAGTATATGCGATTTTAACCTGCAGTACGGGAAGAAACAACAATTGGGCTATTCTGTCCCCCGGTCTTATCTCGTACGGCTGGTCGCCGTTGTTCTGCACAGGGCATATTATTTCGCCTTTGTAGTCGCTGTCTATCACCCCCACAGCATTGGCCAGGGCTATGCCAAACCGGGCCGACAGCCCACTGCGCGGGAATACTAACCCTACGATACCCCTATCCGGGATGTCCACCGCCAGTCCCGTCGGAATCATAACCCTTTCCCGCGGGTTAACCATAACAGGTTCCTTTATGGATGCCACCAAGTCAATTCCCGCCGCACCGGGGGTGGCATAACGGGGAGGAGGCAGGACGTTACCAATATCCGGGTTTACTTTTTTAAATTTTATCGTTATGCCCATTAAATTCACCCCAGTGTCGCTCTATGTTTAACCGCCGATGACTTCGTGGAAAATACCGCCTTCTTCCCAGGGCCCCACACTGGCCAAGCAAAAATTTTCCGGCTTTAACATGTTATTGGCCAGTTCTCTGACGTCGCTGTCCGAAACCGCCATTATCCGGTTGACGATTTCATCCGGCGGAATAACCTTACCCAGATACAGCTGTGATTTGCCCAGCCGGCTCATCCTACTGCTCACGCTTTCCAGGCTTAAGAACAAGTTGCCCTTGATCTGTTCTTTGGCCCGCTGTAGTTCGGCAGGGCGTACCCCGTTAACTTGGATGTCGCGGATTTCCTTGCTGATCAACTCTAGGGCCGCGCGCACGTTTTTTTTACTTACGCCGGCGTAAATGCAGAATAACCCGGAATCATGGTAGGAACTATGATAGGAGAAAACCGAATAAACTAGCCCGCGCTGCTCCCGGATTTCCTGGAAAAGCCGCGAGCTGAGACCTCCCCCCAGGATGGTGTTAATAATCTGAAAAACGTAAACTTTTTCATTATCCATGGCCAGTCCCGGCGTGCCCATGCAAATATGCACTTGCTCAGTATCCTTGGTCCGGCACACTACCTGCCGGTACGCCTCGGGTACGGCATAACGCCGTTCCTTCCTGCCCGGCGGGAGCTGGCCAAACGTAGACGTTATTCTTTCCATAACCTGTTCTTGGTCGAAGTTACCGGCTACGGTAACCACTAAGTTGCCTCCCCGGTAGAACTTTTCGTAAAAGCCCAGCAACTCCTCCCGCGAAAGATCCCGCACGGTGCCTTCCATACCGATGACCGGCCTGCCTAACGGGTGTGATTTCCAAATGGTGCCGGCGAAAACGTCGTGCACCAGTTCATCTGGCGCGTCCTCATACATTTTTATCTCTTCCAGTATGACGTTGCGCTCCCGGTCAATATCCTCCTGGGCAAAGCGAGAATTAAAAAGCATGTCGCTAAGATCGGAA
>CAJYBN010000189.1 GCA_913064925.1 uncultured Peptococcaceae bacterium | reverse complement strand
GTAGCTCACGAGGAAAGCGTAAGACCCGTGCTTTAGCGGGCGGCTTTCCGATGACATGAGAAACCTTCGGGACGAAGCCCCCGGGCTTGTCCCGGGGGAGGTTCACTTTCAGGTATCTGCAAAATTTTGAACCGGCGGGGCAAAAATCGATTACCAATAATTGTTTTTCGACAGCTTCATGCAAAAACCTTCTCGGGTTATTTTTTGGTTATTACATTTAGGAAAGGCCTGACCCCAATATGCACTCTTGCTCCAGCCGGACGCCATGCTGCAGCATGTAATCAATGACCGGGTGAAAAACCCGGTATTTGGGGTTTTCCAACAGCTTGCAAAGCTTGCCGGCATACCCGTCATGGAAAGGAACGCAAAATTGCTGGTATTTGCGCAGGGTGTCTATGTCCATGAACACCGGCTGCAGCTCAGGCAGGGAGTTGTCCCGCAAATGCACAAAAATATCAAAACCGCCGTAATCGATATCGCCCCAGTGGTAAAATGAAGTTTTCTGCCCGGTGGCCATAATATACTCCCTGAGCCGGGATAAAAATTTGCGGCGCAGCGAGTTGTGGTAACCCCCGAGGTAAACGGCCAAGTAATTGTTATCCCGGCGGGCCTTGATAAAGCTGTAAAAGGCCGTGAGGTTTTCTATGGTAATGATATATTCCGCCGGAATGCCGGTGATCTGCATGCTCCCGGCCATTTCGGCGGATATGCCCAGGTCCGGCCGGAAATCGGCAAGGTCGATTGATTTGCCGTTTACTGCAAACTGCAGGTTACCGCTGATGAATATGTGCTGGGGGTTATCCACTATACCCAGCTCGGCAAGGATCTCGCGGGGTTCCCGTGCCGCGCGCCCTTCGGCAAAACGGGGGTGAAAATCCGCCGCCGCCCTGGTCAACGCGCCCGCCACAGCGTCGAAGGCCTTGGTGGAACCGAGCACCCGCTGGCTGAAAATGCGCCGGGGAATTTCTTCCTCCAGCGACCCCGCTTCCTTCAGCACCTTAAACAGCGCAACAGCTCGGTCATGGTCATTGATGTCCAGATAGCGGGCCACGCTTTCCCCTTTTTCCAACCGGCCGGCCACAAAGAGCAAAAATTCATGCACCCAGGGGGCCGCCTGCCGGGCATACCGGCGGGCCAGTTCGGCCAGCCGCCCTTCCTTGTCCTCCCTGGAGCGGCGGCCGGTAAAAGCGTAAGCATCCGCCAGCCGCTCCGCGTTTAAGGCAATTTTCTTGATCAGGTTGCCCTCCTCAAAACGCTCCCAAACTATTTCAATCAAGCCCTTGTCCTCCAGCAGCCTGGCCGCATCATTAATTTCTTCCTTGTGCCGGGCCGTGGAATCATCGAAATAGCGGGGCAAATTGCGGCGGTTAAAATGCAGCCAAATGCGCCGGTTGTTTCGCGGGGTCCCCTTGTAAAGCGCGCTGTTTTCGTATTTGTCCAGGAGCATGTTTAACAAAGAGCCGGCTACCTTCACCAGCGGCGTCACCCCTCGCAAGAATCGCTTTGGTTTGCCAATGCCGCAGTGCTTGCGGCACTACAGCTAAAGCCCCAAAAGAAGCCTAACAGCATCCTATTATTCAGATAATGCAGTTATTACACTTAGGAAAGGCCTGACCCCGCGGCTTCGGCGGTGAGCTGGCGGAGCTGGCGGTAGTCTTCGATCCAGCTGTAGTGGCCGTCCCGCAGCACCAGCAGGGTGGTGGGGACGTGGGGCGCAATGTATTCACACTTGTCGGTGGGCGCGGCGATGATGGCCTGCATGCCCAGTTCCTGGATAAACCGCAGGCTGTTTTCCACCCTGTCGCTGTCCATGCGGTTGAAGGCCTCGTCGAACATCATCAGCCGGATGCTGTCGCGGTTGGTTTTGGCCCGGTAAAGCTGCACGAAGGAAGCCACGATGGCCACGTAATAGGGAGTCTGGGTTTCCCCGCCCGATTTCTCGCGGCACACCTTGGAAAAGGTAGAGGTTTCGCCGTTGCTGTGATAAATTTTGATGTCGTAATCCAAAAATGTGCGGTAGTCGGTGTACTCGGCAATGCTCTCCGGCAGGTACTGGGGAGGCAAGTTGATTATTTTGTCGAAAAGCTCGTCCATGGCCTCCTTGTGCCTCTCCCGGAAAAGCGAGTCAAACAGCGACCTGCCCCCTTCCACCATGTCCGTGTCCATGATCATGTCGTGGAACTTGCGGTGGCTCTCGGAAGGCTTGACCAGGAACCGGTAGCGGTCGGTGCCGAAAGTAATTCCCTTTAATGCCTCGTTGAGAAAGTTGAACTCGGTATAGGCGTTTTCAATGTTTTCCCGCAGCTTGAAAATAAAGTGCTCTTTAAACTCGATTTCCGCTTCTCTTTGGGCCTGGTTGATTTTTTCCTCGTACTCCGGCAGCTCGCTGCCGGTCAGCTTCTCGTATTCCGCCCGAAATTCCTCTACGTCGTCGGCGTCCACCCGCCCGCCGAACTGGTAGGTGTTGGCGTAGTCGCTGAGGAGCTTGATCAACTCCTGCTTTTTGTTGCTGATCAGCGTATCCAGGGATTTGCGGTTGTGCAGGAAGTTGGCGGCAATTTCCCCGGGCGATTTCTTGCGGCGCTCCCGCTCGTACCTCTGCTCCCCCACCGGGACGACGCCGGGGTGCTCGTCGCTAAACGAGCGCAAGTCTCCTTCCGCCCGTTCCCATTCCGCCTCCAGCCCGGCCCTGGCGGCGGCAAGCTGGTCCAGCTCGCCCTGGAGCCGGCCCCGGGCGCCGATTATGTCCTCGATCCGCCCTTCCACGGCTGCGATGTCTTTTTTTATGGCGTCCATTTTTCTTTGGATTTCCGCGATGCCCGAGGTGTCGATGGCATCCAGCTCTTCCTGCTTTTCCTTAATTTGCGCCCGCGTTTCCTCCAGGCGCCGGAATACCTCCAGGCGGTCGCGGATGAAAATGTATTTCTCGTCCCGCTCCGCGCACAGCGGGAGCAGGGCCTGGAGGGACCCGGCCCGCTCTTCCAGCGCTCCTATCTCGGCCAGCACCTCCTGCAGCCTAGCCTCCTTGCGGGCGATTTGGCGGGCAAAGGCGCGCTCGCCGATGTAAGGGGTTTCGTAAACGTGAAAGTGTATTTGCCGGGCGGCGTTGTTCTGGTAGGTCATGCAGGTGGGGGTAATGGCCCGCCTGTGCCGCTTCAGTTCCTGCTCGTTCTCGCATTTCATAACGTTACCCATCAACTGGTGCACGTAAGCCAGGGCGTAGCGGTTGTCCGACCGCACCTCCTCGGCCAGCGAGCCCTTTTCCACCCGGTTTAAAAACTTCAGCACCCGGCCCGTGTTCACCAGTCCGACGCCGGAAATGTTGTACTTGCGCTTGTAGCGCTCATACACGCTGAGCGCAAAGTTAAAATACTGGGGCTCCACGATCAGGTCGAAGCGCTGGGTGTTGAGCCAGCCTTCCACGGCATCCTGCCACTTTTCGTCGGGCACCTCCAGCAGCTCGCAGAGCACGGCGGGCACCACTTCCTGACCGCGCTGGCGGAAACTCCGGGTAATTAAATCCCTCAGTTCGGTCACCCGGCGGTCGTAAACGAACTTTTTGTTGCGCAGGCTTTCCAGGTCCCGCCGCAGCTCCTGCTCTTCCTCCCGCAGCTGGCCCATCTTCCCCTGGCACTCCCACAGCTTTTCGCGCACCCGGGCGGCTACCTGGCTCAGCAGCGCCCGCCCTTCCGCCAGCGCCGCGCGGGCCCCGTCCTCGCCGGCATCCGCCGGCAGGCCGCCGCGGGCCACCTCCCGCAGCATTTCAGCCAGCCGCGCCAGGCTTTCCCTCTCACCGGGCTCCAGCAGCTCCTCGCCGGCGCCGTCCAGCAAACCGGCCAGCGCTTTGGCTTCTGCGGCGGCCGCGGCCGTCACCTTATCCCGCTCGCCCTGCACCTGTTCCAGCTGCAGCCGCAGGTCCGCCAGCTCCCGGTGAAGCCGCTCCACCCGCTGGAAAACATCGTCGGCGGCCAGCACGTCCCGCAGGTTGTCGTGCTCCGCGGTCAGGTCGCTCTTCCGCCGCCGCGCCCCCAGCAGCTCCTCGCCCAGCCTTTCCAGCTCGGCCTGCTTTTCCCGCTCCTGCCGCTCGTTTTCCGCCAGCGCCGCCGCGGCCTGGTCGCGCGTGCCGCGCCGGATCAGGTATTCCTGCACCAGCACCTTTTCCTTTTCCCGGGCGATTTCGGCGTGCCTGGCCAGGATGTTTTCCAGGGCGCCGATTTTCTCCCGCGTTTGGGCCGCCAGGTCGCTGTATTCCTTGTACCGCAGCAGGTTTTCCCGCATCACGTCGATGTTGATGTGTTTTTCCTCCAGCACGTAGGAATAAACGAATTCCCTGATGTCGGTGATGGGTTTGAAGGAAATGGCCTTGACAAAGAGGGAAAAGAACCTTTCGCTGAGCGAACCCAGCTTGACCAGCAGGTCCTTGCGGTACTGCTCGGCGGAGGCGTAAACGGTGGCCTTTTTGCCCCGCAGGGCCGCCTTCAGCTCCTTGATGTTGTACGGGCGGTTGCCCGTCAAAAAAAGCTTGTCGTCCAGGCGGCAGTCCTCGATTTTAAAGTACTTGCTGTCCCAAGTGATGTTGTCGGCGTAGGAGTCCACCGCCACGCCCAAAATAAAATACTTCCTCCTCACGTCGTCGTAAAACTCCAGCGCCACGTATGAAGTAATATCTCCCCAGCGCAGGTAAACCCGGCCTTCCTCGGAATCACTGCCCGTCTTGCAGCGCAGGTAGCCCAGCAGGTTGCGCTTGGTTTCATCAAAGGCGGAGACATTGAACTTAATTTTGCGCAAATCGGCCACCAGCACCAGCTGCAGGGCGTCCAGGATGGTGGACTTGCCGCTGCCGTTGTCCCCGGTGATCAGCGTGCTGCCGCGCAGCTCAATGGTCTGGTTGACGAAATAGTGCCAGTTGATCAGCTTGATGCGGGTTAATTCCTTCACTCGTTTTCACCTTCCTCCGGCGGCGCATCGCCGTTTTCCTGCTGGCGGTAGGTGTCCAGCTTGTCGTAAATATTCCGGATGTCCTCTACCCGGACGGCGAAAAGGATGGTGGGAAATACCTCCAGGCGGCATTCCGGGTCGGTGGCATCGCCGTCCAGCGGGCGCAGAATATTGAACCTTTTCAACAGGGCCACCGTTTCCCGCAGGCTTTTCTTGTCGATGGGTTTCTTGCGGATTTTCAGCGCGGCGTACTTCTCCTGTATCTCCCGCACCCGCAGCATAATGTTTTCCGCCAGGCTGATTTCCCTGCGCTTCTCCTCGTAGCAGAGGCGGATGATCAGCAGGATGATGCTTTCCTCCAGCTTGAGGCGCAGCCGGTTAAAGGCAAATTCGTTGATGACCTGGTATACG
>CAJYBN010000188.1 GCA_913064925.1 uncultured Peptococcaceae bacterium | reverse complement strand
TTGATCCCTTTTAGCGCTTCCCTACCGTTGGGGTAGGTAAACCAGACATTTTTGATCTCAACAACCGCCCGTTCCTGCTTTACTTGCCCCTTCGGCATCGTGAGAAGAGGAAAGGGCCCGGGGTTGTTGTTCTCTGATGCCCGCCGGCCTGCATCCGGCGGGCGGGCAGGTCGATTACCACGCCGGCAAAGGGACTGGTCACTGCCAGCTGGCGTTCCTTGGCCGCCAGCTGGCGCAGCAGGCTTTGCAGGGAATTCACCTGGTCCCGAGTGCCGGCCAGCAGGGCTTCCTGCTCGTTCACGCTTTGCCGCCGGGTTTGCACCTCCAGCTGCGCCCGCTCGTATTCCGCCCGGGTGGCCGCTCCCGCCTGCCAAAGCTTGCGCACCCGCTCCAGGTCCTTTTCAGCCTCCGCCAGGGCCAGCCGGCCGCTTTCCAAGGCGGCCCGTGCACCGGCCAGCGCCGCCTCGGCCTGGGACAGCCGGGAACGCGCCTCCGCCACCTGCACGGCCAGGTCCGGGTTTTCCAGTTCCACCAGCAGCTGCCCTTTTTGCACGGGTTGGCCCGCTTCCACCGGCACCCGCACCACCCTGGCGGCCTGGGTGGCGTAGAGCGTGCAGTCTTCGGCGGGCTGCACGTAACCGGTTTCTTCCACCGTGCTGGTTATAGCGCCGCGGCGCACCGTCACTGTTTCCACTGCGGTCCCGCCGCCGGCGTGGACCAGTACCGCCGCCAGCACTGCGACCAGCAACCCGGTGCCCAGGTAAAGCTTGCGATTTTTGCGCATCATCGTCCCCCCGCTAATCCCTGTTTTTTAGCACATCCACCATGTCCAGCCGGCTCACGCCCCTGGTCGCCAACAGGGAGGCCCCCGCGACGAACAACAAGCCGCCCAGCGCAGCGAGCAGGTAAGTAGCCGGGTATACCACCGCCGGCAGGGAGTACAGCTCGCTGCTGATGGCCCTGGCATAACCCAGAACCATCAAGTAGCCGGCAGGCAGGCCCAGTGCCACGCCGAGCACCGCCTGCAGCAGGCTTTCCCGCCAAACCAGCCCGGACACTTCCCGGCCGGTGAAGCCCAGCACCCGCAGCAAAGCCAGTTCCCTCCTGCGCTCGGCGAAGCCGATGACGGAAGAGTTATATACTATGGCAAACCCCAGCACCACCGCAAAGGCCACCATCACGGCGGTGAAGTAAATCATGCTGTCCAGGTTTTGCTGGAAGTTTTCCAGCTCCTGCCGGCGGCTGAGGACGGAAGAAACGGCGGTCATGTCGTTCAACGCCTGTTCCACGCCGGCGGCCCTCCCCGGGTCAACCCGCAGCATGACCCCGCTGACCAGCCCCCTTTCGCGCAGCACCCGGTTGGCCAGGTCCAGGGAAACGTACGACGCGTCTCCCACCAGCTGTCGACTGACGCCCAGCACCTTGACCTCGGCGCGGCGCGCGGGCCCGATGCCCAGCAGGGTTTCCACCGTCACCCGGTCTTCCACCCGCAGGCCCAGTTTTTGCGCCGTCCGGCTGCTGACCAGCATTCCCTCGCCGGGCAGCGCCAGCGGCCGGCCGTCAACGCCGGTTACCGTTTTCAAGGCGGCACCCGGGGACAGCCCCACCAGGACGTCGTCCCGTTCCCTGTTACGGAAATGCATTTTTACCGGTATTTCCAGCAAGGGCTCAGCCTTGTACACGCCCTCCAAGCGGGCGATGTTCAACAGCTCGCTTTCCTTGACCGGGGCGGTGAAACGAACTAAATAATCGTAGCTTTGTTCCCGGTAAAAATGCCGCTGCAGAATATAGTCAATGGCGTCGTTAGCAAACATGGATACCACCAGCATGCCGACGGCAAAAACCGTCCCCACCAGGGTGACCCCGAACCGCAGCCGGTTGCGGGCGACGGCCCGGAGGGTCATTTTCCAGGCCGGGCCCAGCCTGCGCCACAGCGCTC
This sequence comes from uncultured Peptococcaceae bacterium, assembly GCA_913064925.1. Classification (GTDB taxonomy): domain Bacteria; phylum Bacillota; class Desulfotomaculia; order Desulfotomaculales; family Desulfallaceae; genus CAJYBN01. The sequence goes on along the minus strand of CAJYBN010000188.1, from coordinate 3,422 downwards.
CCCAGTGTTCCAGCACGGTTTGTCCCGCGCCGCGGGGCGGTTCCGGGCGCATTGATTCGGCCGGATTGACGGCCATCACACCCCGGGCGGCGGTTAAGCCGGCCAGGAGCCCCACGCTCACGCTGAGCACCAGCCCGTACCACAGGGCCCTGGCGTTGACGCCCCCAATGGCCTCGGGCAGGTTAAAATAGCGCGCGTAAGTCTGCGATATGGTGGAGGCCAGCACCAGCCCCAGCAGCGACCCCAGCAGGGCACCCGCCGCTGACACCGCCAGGGCATAGCCGGCGTAATGCATTATTATTTGCCGGTTGCCGTACCCCAGTGCCTTCATGATGCCTATCTGTAGACGCTGGGCCTTGACCATCCGCCCCAGCATAATGAACTGGATGGCCGCGGCGATGCCCAGAAAAAGCACCGGCAGGGTGCGGGAAGTGGTCAGCAGGCCGTCCAGCTCTGCCTGCAAAACGGCGTGGCTCAGCTGCCGCTTGCGCGGGTAGCTGGCCAGGTTGCCGTACGGTTCCAGCAAGGATTCAACCTGTTCCGCCACCTTCTCCTCGTCTGCGCCCGGCGCCAGCTTGATCACCACTTGATTTATCTGGCCCGGCATGTGCAGAATCTGCTGGGCCTGGTTCAGGGGCAACATGACGATACCGAAGGTTTCCGGTTCCGGTACCAGGCTGGCCGCGTCCTTCATGGGATAAACAAATTCCGGGCTGGTGGCCGTACCTACCACTGTCAGGGATACCCGCCGCCCCTCGGCCACCACCGTGATCTCGTCGTTGAACCGCAGTCCGTTGGCCTTGGCGTACTGGGGATCCACCAGCACCTCCACTGCCCCGCTCCGGGGATGCCCGGTGAACATTTGCCCCGCCAGCAAGTGCAGACGGTTGACGCAGCCGGCCATGGGCAGGGGGTAGCTCACCAGCCGGGCGGTGGCCCTGCCGCCGCCCTCCTTGAGCACGGGAACGTCCTTTTGCAGGCGGCCGGTGGCCGCGGCCACCCCGGGCACCGCTTCTACCTGCTTGACGACGGCCTGGGGTGCCTTAACGACGTGAAAGTAATAATCCGCAAAGTTATTCTCCCGGTAAAATAACTCCTTGGAACGGTCCAGGTTGTAATACGCGGTGTTCATGGCGATGTAAACCGCGATGCCCACCGTCACCACCGCCGCCACTGCCAGGAACTGGCCCTTGGTACGCCAAATAGTACGCCACAGTTTCTTGACCAGGACATTCATCACCAGGCAATCCTTTCCGGCGGCACCGGCGACGGGTTTTCCGCCACCTCCGCAATTTTACCGCTGCGCATGCGCACCACCCGGCGGGCCATGGCGGCTATGGCGGTGTTGTGGGTGACGATGACCACGGTGCTGCCCCTTTCCCGGTTGATCCTGGCCAGCAGGCCGAGAATCAGCTTGCCCGCCCGGTGGTCCAGGGCGCCGGTGGGCTCATCGCACAGCAGCAGCCGCGGGTTTTTAACCGCCGCCCGGGCGATGGACACCCGCTGCTGCTCACCGCCGCTGAGCTGGGAGGGAAAGTGATCCATTCTGTCTTCCAACCCTACCTCCCGCAGCACATCCTCCGCGGGCAGGGGCCGTTCCACCAGGCCGGCGGCCAGTTCCACGTTTTCCCTGGCCGTCAGGTCCGGAATCAGGTTGTAAAACTGAAAAACGAAACCCACTTCGTCCCGCCGGTAGCGGGTTAGGCGCTTGTCGCCGGCCCGGCTCAGGTCCTCCCCGTCAAAGTAAACGCTGCCGGCGGTGGGAGTATCCATGCCGCCCAATATGTTCAGCAGGGTACTCTTGCCCGAGCCGCTGGGGCCAAGTATGACCAGCAGCTCGCCCGCGTAAATATCCAAAGAAACTTCCCGCAGGGCTTGTACGGTAACCTTGCCCATGACGTAGGTTTTTGTTACATTCTCCATTTTTACCAGAACTTTTTGAGCCACGGCGCTGCTTCCTTCCCCAGGAGTAAAATTAGTTATAACATACACCGGCGGCGCTAAAACACCTGCCGGTAATTATAACAAAAAAGCGGCTGGCTTTTGCGCCCCACCGCTCTTCATTGCTCTCCAAAAAAAATCAACAAGCCTCGTTTTATTATGAAATCGCTAGGGACGGGGTGGTGTTGTGATCAAGAATAGCATTGGCTTAGCCCGATACTGCCTCCAAAAGGCATAATGGCGAAAAGTTGCCTAAAAAAACGCCTATCGCAACCCGCGATAGGCGTTAATTGCTAACGGTAATTCTGGTCATCATACCTCCCGGAAACCGGTCGTTGTTCACCAGGTGATGATATTCCCTGTCGTACAAGTAGTATTCACCCGGAGTAGTGGGAGTGAATATTATATCAATTCTCTGCCCCGAGCCCAGGGTAATGCCTGTTTTTTCATAGGTAGCATCTAATGACTGGGTTTTCAAGGGGAAACTGTCCTCGGCCACTACCCGGCCCACGAAGCCGCCCAGGCAAAAAGTATGGTTCTGGAACCCGGCGTTTATTATCCTTAATAACACCCTTTGCCCTACCCGGCAGCTTATTTGGGAACCGTAAGGCTGGCTGGAGTTATTGTCTCCACTAATTGTATCCGGGAAGGAACGGCCGTTAATCACCCAGTAATCAGGTTTAAATTTAAGCATATCGTAATAAACATTCGGGAGAACGTTATTATGCATAATACTGTCAATTTCACTCAAAACCAGTATTTTTTCAACATCATAACTGGAATTTGTACCGGCACCGTAAGCTGTCATGTAGTTAGGGTGGCCTGGTTTATTATAACCCTCCGGCCGTACCACAATAATCCCGTAAAGCCCCATCTGAACTTGTTTTTCAGGGTTGGTACCGCTCTCATACAAATAAATACCGGGCTTTGTGGCTGTAAAACTATATTCAACTATTATGTCTTGCTTTTCATCCAGGTAATTGGTCAATGATATCATTTTCCCCGAGGAATATTGGGGTTGGACAGGTTCATATATAAAAGGCCCCCAGGGAAATTTTCTTACCATCACATTTTCCTGGCCCGGAAAAATTATCGAGATCGGTTCTCCGATAGATTTGATAAAATTACGCATCAGCCATATTATTAATTGATCGCCAACTGTGGCCTCAATTAAGGGACCGGGATTTTGCGGGTTGCCGACAAAAACGTCGGTAAAGCCCCAAAAGGAAATATTCTGGCCCGGCAGAGATAAAGACCCGGCAGCCACCTGTAAAATCTTTACCACTATCGCCATGCTTTACACTCCTTTCGGAAGAAGTTACTTCAGCACTCCAACATCGGGGGAAAGCGACGGGTATATGGCAATCCAGGTCATCATTCCGCCGGGAAACTCGCCCCAATTGGTAATCTGTAGTTCCTCATGGGAGTGCAGCATGAAGTAATACTCGCCGAATTCGTTATTGGAAACCAAGATCGGAAGA
>CAJYBN010000187.1 GCA_913064925.1 uncultured Peptococcaceae bacterium | reverse complement strand
TTGTTTGTGCGGGGGGTGGGCGAGGACACGGATATCGTGGAGAAGGAAATGTACACTTTCCGCGACCGCGGCGGGCGCAGTATTACCCTGCGCCCCGAGGGCACTGCGCCTGCTGCCCGCGCTTACCTGGAAAACAAGCTGTACGCCGGCCCGCAGCCCGTTAAGCTGTATTACCTGGGGCCCATGTTCAGGTACGACCGCCCGCAGGCAGGCCGGTACAGGCAATTTCACCAGTTCGGCGTGGAGGTGTTCGGTTCCCAACACCCCGGCGTGGACGCCGAGGTGATGGCGCTGGCCATGGATTTTTACCGCCGCATCGGCTTGAGCGGCCTGGAACTGCACGTTAACAGCGTGGGCTGCCCGGCCTGCCGGCCGGCCATGCGCGACAGGTTGCGGGAGTACTTCCGGCCCATGCTGGACGAGCTTTGCCCCAATTGCCGCCAGAGGTACGAGCGCAATCCCCTGCGGATACTCGACTGCAAGTCCGCGCGCTGCACGGAACTGGCCCGGCAGGCGCCCACCACCGCGGACTGCCTGTGCCCCGACTGCCGGGCCCATTTTGCGCAGGTGCAGCAGTACATGCACGACCTGGGCATTTCCTTTATAGTAAACCCGCGGCTGGTGCGCGGCTTGGATTATTATACCCACACCGCCTTCGAAATTATGGCCCCCGGGATAGGTGCGCAAAGCTCCGTAGGCGGAGGCGGCAGGTACAACGGCTTAATCGAAGCGTGCGGCGGGCCGCCCGTGCCCGGCATCGGTTTTGCCCTGGGCCTGGAAAGGTGCTTGCTGGCCCTGGAAAACCAGCGCCGGCTGCCCGCCGTTCAGCCCGGTCCTGATGTTTTCGTGGCCACCGCCGGGGAGCGGGCTGCCCGGGAAGGTTTTATACTGCTGGCAGGCCTGCGCGCCGCGGGCGTTGCTGCCGACCTGGACTACCAGGGGCGCAGCTTGAAGGCGCAGATGAAGTACGCCGGCAAGCTGGGCGTCAGGTACACCGTAATTCTCGGGGAAGAAGAGTTGGAAAAGGGCACGGTGACGCTGCGCGACATGGCGTCCGGCAGTCAGCGGGAAGTGGCCGAATCTGAAATCGTCCAGGTACTTGCCGGCCTGAGGCCCGGCCGCTAGCAGGTGGATTTTTGCTGCCGCCGTGCCGCCGGGGAGTGATTTTGTATCGGCTGCAGTTGGTCATAGTTCCTCATGTCAGGAGGTTTTACATATGTCTGAATCAATGTCCGGCATCAAACGCACCCATTATTGCGGCGAACTTTCCGCCCGGGAAAACGGGCAGGTCGTGCAGCTGGCCGGGTGGGTGGACGCCCGCCGCGACCACGGCGGGTTGATTTTCCTGGACCTGCGCGACCGCTCGGGCATCGTCCAGGTTGTATTTAGTCCCGAAATTGACCGGGAATCTTTTGTTAAAGCTGAAGGAGTGCGCAACGAGTACGTAGTGGCGGTGGTCGGCAAGGTGGCCTTGCGACCGGAAGGAACGGCCAACCCCAACCTGGCCACCGGGGAAATTGAGGTGCTGGCGCGGGAACTGCGCGTTTTAAACAAGGCCAAGACGCCTCCCTTTTACATTGAAGACGGTATCGATGTGGATGAAAACTTGCGCCTGCGGTACCGCTACCTGGACCTGCGTCGCCCGGAAATGCAGCGAGCGTTGATGATCAGGCACCAGGCCGCCAAGTCGGTGCGGGATTTTCTGGACGAGCACGGCTTTTTGGAAATTGAAACTCCCATGCTAACCCGCAGCACGCCCGAGGGGGCCAGGGATTACCTGGTACCCAGCCGGCTGCACCCGGGGCATTTTTATGCCCTGCCCCAATCGCCGCAGCTGTTCAAGCAAATATTAATGGTAGCGGGCCTGGATAAGTATTACCAAATTGTCAGGTGTTTTCGCGACGAAGACCTGCGGGCTGACCGTCAGCCCGAGTTTACCCAGATAGACATGGAAATGTCTTTTGTGGACATGGATGACGTACTCACCTTGACGGAGCAAATGATTGCCCACCTGTGCAAGGAAACGATCGGCTTGGAGGTGACTACTCCTTTTCCGCGCCTAACTTACCGCGAGGCCATGGACCGGTTCGGTACGGATAAACCCGATACCAGGTTCGGCATGGAACTGGTGGATATCACCGACATTGCTGCGGGATGCGGTTTTCAAGTATTTGCCTCCGCGGCGGCCGGCGGCGGCCGGGTAATGGGCATCAATGCCCGGGGCTGCGGTAGTTTTAGCCGCAAGGATATTGACGAGCTGACCAAGTTTGCGGCCGTTTACCGGGCCCGCGGGCTGGCTTATTTCATAGTTACCGGGGAAGGGCTAAAATCGCCGATAGCGAAATTTTTTAACGCGCAGGAACTGGCCGCCGTTGCGGAACGCATGGGCGCCGAGCCGGGCGATTTGCTGCTGTTCGTGGCGGACCAGCCGGCGGTGGTGGCGGCATCGCTGGGGGCGCTGCGCCTCCACTTGGCCGAGCGCCTCAACCTCATCCCCCGTGAAAAATTCAATTTTTTGTGGGTTACGGACTTTCCCCTGCTGGAATACGATGCGGAAGAAAAGCGGTGGACGGCCGTGCACCACCCTTTCACCTCGCCCCGGGAGGAAGACATACCATTGCTGCACACCGATCCCGGTAAAGTAAGGGCTCAAGCTTACGACATGGTGTTGAACGGGGTGGAAATAGGCGGCGGCAGTATCAGGATACACCGCCGCGACGTGCAGGAAATGATGTTTGACGTAATCGGCCTGACCAAGGAGGAAGCCCGGGAAAAATTCGGCTTTATGCTGGAAGCTTTCGAATACGGCACTCCTCCCCACGGGGGAATAGCTTTTGGTTTCGACCGGCTGGTCATGCTGCTGGCCGGCAAGAAGACCATCAGGGACGTTATCCCGTTCCCCAAGACGCAAAGCGCCAGCGACCTGATGACCATGGCGCCGGGCCGCGTGGAAGACGGGCAGCTTAAGGAACTGCACATTAAGACCATTGCCCAAAAAACGGTAAAAATATAGCCTTTGGTGCATATTAAACTATTTTTTGCAAATTAATAATTTTGTAACAGGATAGCTTTTGGCCCTTGCCTTCAAACCAGCGGATATGGTAACATTAAAAGCGAAAAGAAAATACACCCTGCGGTGCACGTGGTCACCTTGAAGTTTTGAGCCAACACCAATTAAAAGGGAGCCTGGGCTCTGGGTGTGGAATGTAGGCCTCACAAGGGAGGAAACATGAAGCACTCAGGAGGGCACCCACCTGTTGAGAACAGGTTCAAGAAACTTTAGGGATACACGGCACCATGGGGTTTAAACGATTTGTGTAAAAGTTTCCAGCCGCTGTCTGGAAACTTTTCTATATTAATTAATGGCACCGCAATGGTACCGCCAATTGCACCGCGCTTTTTTACAGGCGCAGCGGGGGAGAGCGGAAAAGTGTCCGGCATATTTACCCGCACGGAAATGATGATCGGGCGGGCGTGCCTGCAAAAACTGGCGGGCTGCAGAGTGGCCGTGGTGGGACTGGGCGGCGTGGGGTCATTCGCCGCCGAGGCGCTGGCCCGCGCCGGGATAGGTTCGCTTGTTCTGGTGGACTACGATCATATTGAAATTTCCAATATAAACCGCCAGCTGCACGCTTTGCACAGCACGGTGGGAAAACCCAAAGCCCGGGTGATGATGGACCGCCTCCGGGACATCAACCCGGCGCTGGCGGTGCAGGCTTACGACACAAAGTTTTGTCCCGCCACCGCCGGCGAGCTGTTGGATGGCAGCGGCCGCCTTGATTATGTTATCGACGCCATCGATGATGTGACCAACAAGGTGACCTTGATCACCTGCTGCCTGGCCAGAAACCTGCCGGTCATATCGGTCATGGGCACGGGCAATCGCCTGGATCCCACTTCTTTTAAAGTGGGCAACATATGGAACACGTCTACCTGCCCGCTGGCCCGGGCGGTGCGTAAAAAATTGCGGGCCGCCGGTATTAACGGTAACGTGCCCGTGGTTTTCTCCGCCGATCCGCCCGGTACCGCGGCCGGCCACCGGCCGGCGGGCCGGACGCGCGCGGCTCCCGGCAGCATTTCCTTCGTGCCGCCGGTGGCGGGGTTGCTGGCAGCGGGGTATGTGATCGACAATTTGCTCAACCTGGGTGTTTTTTCCGGCGGGTAAATTGACATTTTTTCCCCCGGCGGATAAGATAATTCTGTAGGCGAAACGTATAGGTTAGGACTCTTGCATCATGAAATGATATGATATATTATACGCACATGGTGAATACTAAAGCGGGCAAAAATGAAAATATGGAAAGGAGAGGATTTTGTGGCGGGTGAAAAGATCAATATTTTAGGCGAAGCCAATTTTAAGGACTTCATTGATAACGCCACTGTGCCGGTGCTGGTTGATTTTTGGGCCGACTGGTGCGGGCCATGCAAAATGATCGCCCCGGTGATCGAGGAAATTGCCAGTGAGTATGAGGGCAAGGTGAAAGTGGCCAAGGTAAACGTTGACGACAACAAGTCTATTCCCACCAGTTACAGCGTGGTAAGCATCCCCACCCTGATTGTTTTTAAGGACGGCAACGAGGTGGACAGGGTGGTCGGCTTCAGGACCAAGAAGGAACTGCAGGCGCTGCTGGATAAGCATCTTACTTAAACCCCGACCGGCAGCCGGGTATTATTCTTTACTATTTTATGACTTATAACAACGGCCAGGAACAACTTCGTTCCTGGCCTTTTATGTAGGAAACCGATTAAACGGAGGGTGGTGAGCTTCCTTGGAAGACATGTTTCGTCAAGCGGCTGAAAAACGCATGCGCCGGGCTGCGCCCCTGGCCGTGCGCATGCGACCCCGCACGCTGGAAGAGTTTGAGGAACAGTACAACCTGGTAGGCCCCGGCAAGGCTCTACGGCAGCTGATAGAAAACGACGGGCTGCAGTCGGTAATCTTTTACGGGCCGCCCGGTACTGGCAAGACGACCCTGGCTTACATTATTGCTGGCATGACCAGCGCCCGGTTTGAAAAAATAAACGCCGTGATGGCCGGGGTGGCGGATATCCGCCGGGTGGTGGAGCAGGCGCAAGACCGGCTGGCCCTGTACGGGCAGCGCACCATACTATTCATTGACGAAATTCACCGGTTCAACAAGTCGCAGCAGGATGCCCTGCTGCCCTTCGTGGAGGACGGGACGGTCATCCTGATCGGGTCTACCACTGAAAACCCCATGTTTGCCGTAAACCGCCCGCTGCTTTCCCGGTCGCTGCTTTACCGGCTGGAGCCCCTTTCCGACCGGGCTTTGACCAGGATACTTCGCCGGGCGCTGGCCGACGAAGAAAGGGGGCTGGGCGCATACAAGGTAGACCTGCCCGGCGGCGTAATGGCCAAAATAGTGAGATTTGCTAATGGCGACGCCAGGGCGGCGCTGAACGTATTGGAAATGGCCGTGCTGACCACTGCCCCTGATGAACAGGGCCGACGCAGGATCACCGCGGAAGTGGTAAA
>CAJYBN010000186.1 GCA_913064925.1 uncultured Peptococcaceae bacterium | reverse complement strand
TTTACCGTCGCCGGCGCGCCCGACCCGCCCCCGCGCGCCCGGCCCGCCCCCGTGCGCAGTAGACTTCTCCCCGGCATCTGGTATAATGAAATTGAAGTATGGGTGTGCATAGCGCGACAACCTGCCGGGGAAAGGGGTGTTAAGCATGCAGCAGAGCGCGGTAAACCACGGAGTGGTGACCACCGACCACGCGGGCCGCATCACCATGATCAATGACGCGGCCAGGTCGCTGCTGGGGGTGGAGTACCGCAGCGTCACCGGCAGGTTCATCAAGGAAATCATCCCGGACAGCCGGCTTACCGACGTGCTGCTGGCGGACCGGGCCACCAAGGAGGAAAGGCTCACCATCCTGGGGCGGCCGCTGGTCATCAGCCGCACCCCCGTTTACGAAAACGCCAAGCCGGTGGGCGCCATATTCATCCTGCAGGATATTTCCGAATACGAGCAAATAAGCCGGGAGCTGAAAAAGATGCGGGAGGCCAAAAACGAGCTGGAAGCTATTTTTGATGCCTCCTTCGACGAGATTTTCGTCATCGACGGCCAGGGCATCGTGCGCAAGATCAACAAAGCCGGCGACACTTACTACGGGGTCGACACGGAGAAACTGGTGGGGCGCAGCGTGCTGGAGCTGGAAAAGGAGGGTTACTTTTCGCCCTCTGTGGCCCGCATGGTGTTCGAGAAGAAGGAGCGGGTGACCATCAACCAGAAAACCCGCGCCGGCAAGGAACTGATTGTCACCGGCAACCCGGTGTTCGACGAGCACGGCAACATACAGCGCATCGTGGTCAATTCCCGGGACGTCTCCGAGCTTTCCCAGCTGCGCCGCCGGCTGATAGAAACGGAGCGGCTGGCCGAAACATACCGCCGGCAGGTTATGCAGCTGGAGAGCGACAAGGCCGTGCCCGGGGACCTGGTGGCCAGCAGCGTGGAAATGCGCAAGCTGCTGGAAATGGTGGACCGGGTGGCTGGAGTGGACAGCACGGTGCTGATTACCGGCGAATCGGGCGTGGGCAAGGGCGTCATCGCCAGCCGCATCCACAAGCTGAGCCGCCGCAGCGGGGGGCCATTTGTGCCCATCAACTGCGGCGCCATTCCGGAAAACCTGCTGGAGTCCGAGCTGTTCGGCTACGCTCCGGGTGCTTTCACCGGGGCCAGCAGGGGCGGCAAAAAGGGCCTCATCCAAATGGGCGAAGGAGGCACCGTGTTCCTGGATGAAGTGGCCGAACTGCCCCTCAACCTGCAGGTTAAACTGCTGCACGTCATCCAGCAAAAAAGCGTCACGCCCGTGGGCGGCACCGCCCCCGTCAAAGTGGATGTGCGCTTCATTGCCGCCACCAACCGCGACCTCAAGAAAATGGTGCGCGAGGGTTCTTTCCGGGAAGACCTTTACTACCGGCTCAACGTCATTCCTTTGGAAATACCGCCGCTGCGGCAGCGCCGCGCGGACATCATCCCGCTGGTGGAATACTACCTGGAGGCCATTAACAAAAAGTACGGCATGACCAAAAAGCTGGCCCCCGAGACCAAGGAGATTCTGGAGCGCTACAGCTGGCCCGGCAACGTGCGCGAGGTGGAAAACATCGTGGAAAGGCTGGCCGTCACCGCCGACACGGCGGAAATAAAGCCCGCGCACCTGCCCGGTTACCTGCTTAACCAGGTGAGCAGCAAGGGCCAAAAGGTTTACGTCCCCGACCTGTGCCCCCTAGACGACGCCGTGCAGGAAGTGGAAAGGCAGCTTATCGAGAAGGCCTTCCGCACTTACGGCAACACCTACCGCATGGCCGAGGCGCTGGGCATCAACCAGTCCACCGTAGTGCGCAAAATGAAAAAGTACCTGCCCACGCTCAAGCGCAAACCCGGCCCTAAAAAAGGGTCAGGCCTTTCCTAAGTGTAATAACTTACCGGCCAGCCGGTATGGCCGCTTCGCCGGGCGCCCGGAATACCCGGTTGCGCCGGTGCCACCCGGCATACCAATCCCGCCTTCCCCCCTGTATACAGCCTACCGGCGCCTTCCCACAGGCCAGCTCCACCGCTCATCCGCCCCGCCGGCACCCGCAAACCTGCATGCAAAACACAAAAAAATATTTCGCCCGGGTGCGCGGCAGGAAAATGCGTCCCGGCGGCGAAATATTTTTATAAAGAAAGTTGCCGGATCATACACTTATGCATAAGCAGCTTTGTCCACGGGGTGCTGCGGGGAAAACCGCCTGCCGCCCACCGCTCACCGCCTGCCAAGTACCGGTACGGTCCGGTAATTTTATTTGCGCGCTACTTAGTACATTTTGTCACAATGGTATAAAACCCCCCTGACATTGCAAAACCTAGTAAAACCGGCACCTGCAAAAAAATAAATTACAGTGGAGGAATAATGTTTTTTTTGTAGAAAGTATCTTGTGGACAAAATGTAAGGCACGCGACATTTTGTTCAATTGGGCGTGGTAACCCGTGGAAGAGCCGAAAACAAAAAAAAGCGGGCTGCTCACAGCCATAGCCGCCACTACCATCATCGGCACCGAACTGGCCATTACCGTGCTGCTGGGGTTTTACGGGGGAAGATTGCTGGACAGCAAGCTGGGCACCGACCCCTGGCTGATGATCACCGGCATACTGGCGGGCGTGGCCGCGGGAATCTTCGGCATCGTACATACCATGCAGCGTTTTTTTAAGAATTAGGGAGTGGGTTTGGTTGCATAAGCCGGCGCCCATAAGGGACATAAACCTCCAGTATACGCGCACGACCAGGATTACGGGCCTCATCCTGGCCCTAACGGTGCCGGGGCTCATCATCAGCCCCGGAGACCCGTTGATCCTGGGTTTTATAGTGGGCGGTATTTTTGGCATTATAAACTGCTATTTTCTGGTGCGGCGCATGCACATGCTGGTGGAAATGACCCGCCAGCTGCGCACCCTGACGGACAAAACCGAGCAGAAAAAAGCCCGCGCCTTCATGCGCCAGGGCTTCTACCCCCGCATGGGCATGATCATCGGCGTCATTTTCCTGGCGAGCCGCATCGATTTCATCAGCGTTTACGGGGTGGGGGCCGGGCTGCTGGTACCCACGCTGATCACCATTGTGGACGCCAACGTAGCGCTGTACAGGCACTTCGCGGCACGCGATGCCGTTGATAAAATATAAAGATAATTAATTAATGAAAGGAAAGGGGTGAGAGAGAGTTGTCCGCCACAGCGGGTCACGAAGGAGCAAGTCATAGTCAAGACATACTGACCAGGGTGCACCACGATTTAAACGTATGGGGTTTTCCCGACACGCCCGTGGATATTTTCGGTTATCCCATGAACCTGAAAACCCTGGTGATGACTTGGATTGTAATGGCACTGGTTATTTTATTTACCGTTTCCGCCACCCGCAATATGCAGCTCAAGCGTCCCAGCAAAATACAGCTGATGGTAGAGGAACTGTTCCAGTTTTTACGGGGCCTGGCTTACGAGAACCTGGATCCGCAGAAGGGCGCCAGCTTGATGTGCCTGCTGTTCAGCCTGTTTATTTTCCTGCTGTTCAGCAACCTGTGGGGCTTGGTGCCCACCATGATGTCTCCCACGGCGGACGTGAACACGACGCTGGGGATGGCCTTAATGGTATTTATACTGGTGCAGATCCTGGGCCTGTACTACCGTAAGGCCAAATACTTCAAGCACTTCGTCGAACCATTCGTATTTTTCCTGCCGCTGGTGCTGGTGGAAGAACTGTCCAAGCCGCTGACGCTGTCCTTCCGTCTTTACGGCAACATTTACGCCGGCGAGGTGCTTATCGCGGTGCTGCTGGGGTTGATCCCCCTTACCGCCACCATATTGGGCGGGTTCGTGTTCTCGGTGGTATGGCTGTCCTTCAGTATTTTCGTCGGTTTCATCCAGGCTTTTATCTTTACCATGCTGACCATTGCCTATATCTCGCAGGTAACGGCCGAGCACCATTAACCGCGGGTGACTACTGAAGCACCATAATAACTCGCAGGAGACTACAGAATAGCATTAACGTCCGACACTGCATTAACTTTACTTTAGCAATTTAATTTAAACTTTAACTAATCCGTTCCGCCGGGAAGTTTTCGTCCGTAAGGGCGGGGATGAAAGGCGGCTAGGGCAGAAGCTGCCCGAAATTATGCCTATGGAGCTAACCCGGTAGGGTTAAGATGATGCAGGAAGATCCTTCCCGAGTATAAGCGAGGGGAAGGGTAGTTAACCTTAACTTTTACCATAGTGTTGGCAGCTTTTGTGCTGTACATCAATTTTGATAGCTTCCGTGTTAAACATCCAATTAACTGATAGAGATAGAGATATGCCACCATAATTCATGTGTTGCAATTTTGGGGAGAAAGGAGGGGGAAAGGATGGAATTAGCAGGCGCTGCTGCAATCGGTACTGCTCTGGCCGTGGGTTTGGCATCTATCGGAGCCGGTATTGGTGACGGTCTCGTAACCGGTAAAACTGTGGAGTCTGTAGCTCGCCAGCCCGAATTGCGGGGTAACCTGATGACTTTGATGTTCATTTCCGTAGGTTTGATTGAGGCGCTGCCTATTATTGCCGTCGTTATCGCGTTCATTTTGATGGGTAAAATCGGGTAACCCCCAAGGTCAGAAAGTTGTGGCGAAAGGCGGTATAGCGGGTTTTGGCGCAGGCACAAAACCTGCTATCGCCTTCCTTTTGTCCACCGACAAACGGAAGGAGGGTAAGTTGTGAATGCCATAATCGAGGCACTGGGCCTAAATGCAACCTTGGTGGCGCAGGTTTTTAACTTTATCATACTGCTCATCTTCCTCCGCATCGTGGTCTACCCTCACATCGTGCGGATACTGGAACAGCGCCAGGAGTACATCGCCAGCAACGTGGCCGCCGCTGAAGAGGAGAGAAAACAGGCCGAGGCCCTGCGCCGGCAGTACCTGGATGAACTGCAGAAGGCCAAGGGCGAGGCGGAAGAGATAATTCAGAAGGCCACCAAGGCCGGCGAGGATCAAGCCCGCGAAATCATCGAGGCGGCCAAGGCGGAAGCCAACCGCATCAAGGAAGCCGCCATGCAGGATATAGCCAGGGAGAAGGAGAAGGCCGTGGCGGAATTGCGCGACCAGGTGGCTACGCTGTCCATTCTGGTTGCCAGTAAGGTTGTAAGCGAAAAGATTACCGCTGATATCCAGCGCGGCATGATTGATGAGTTTATCAAACAGGCAGGAGATCTGCCATGTTAAGGGGGGCCGTGGCCGGGCGATACGCCGAGGCCCTTTATGAAATTGCGGTGCAGCAAAAGCTGGTCGACCGGCTGGAAGAGGAAATGAAGGCCGTGGTCGGCGTGCTCAAAGAATCCGCTGAGCTGAGGAAGGTTCTTTTTCACCCCCGCATCACCGCTGCAGAGAAAAAGGAAGTGCTGCGCAGCCTGTTTGCAGGCCGCATTTCCGACATTGCCATGAACTTCCTGGAGTTGGTGGTGGACCGCCAGCGGGAAAATTACCTGGAGGACATCACCGAGGTGTTCACCGGGCTGGCCAACCAGGCC
>CAJYBN010000185.1 GCA_913064925.1 uncultured Peptococcaceae bacterium | reverse complement strand
AGGCCGGCCCGGTTGGCCAGGTTGCGCACCATGGCGTAGAGTTCCGGCGCTTCGCTTTCTGCGAGGGGTACCGACCGGGTCATTTTAATGGCCATTTTGTCGCTGTTGTAGTAACTGAACAGGTTCATGGCCAGGGCAATCATAAGGAACAACATGGCTCCCGAGGTGCCGCCGATGTACTGCCCCAGCAGTACCAATAGGACGGTCAACACGCCCATCAACAACCATGCCTTCATTGTATTCATTTTATGTTTTTACCTCCCGTATGCCAAAGTTTACATACAAATAACCGGCCACCATGAAAAGCGGTCGGCGTGTGAAAAGTGGACACCTTCTTTACCAGTAACTATTATAACAAAACGGGAGTAACAAATGCAATATCCCGGCCGGCTATTTTGTGATTTTGTTTAATTGCAAGTAAACAATTCAAGTTCTGTGATACATCCGGTGGCACGTAACGAGAACCAGGGCCAGGGCCAGGAGTCCGGTAGCCAGGTGATATTTTTCCGTGCTCTCCATGCCTACATGGGCGGCCAGCCCGAGAACCGCGGCCAGCACGGTGGCCAGTGCGGTAATGACGGCCAATATTTTATGCACGATGCATAACCTCCTCATTCGGCGCTGTTTTTTAATATTTATATTTAACAACGGGCAGCAACTTTCCTTTACAAAAGGCTATAATTGGCGCGCGAAAAAGGCAGGTTTTGCTTTAATTTTCGAGGATCCGATTATTCCTTAATTATTAATGAATTATTAATGTGGTGCGCCGCAAGGTGGTGCAGGCGGCGGGCGTGCGGCGCGGGCCGGTGCGTGACGGCGGGGAAAGGGCATGAAAAAAGGGCTTGTACTTTATACAAGATACAAGCCCCGCAAAGGCCGGCACTTAACAGCATAAATTTTTCCTGTAAGACTTGGCCCTGTTTATTTCCATTCTTTCCTGCAGCATGCTTTTGAGTATTTTTATATCCATACTATTCAACAGCTTGGCGTTTTTGTACTGGAGAACTTCAATGAGGGCGTATTCCACTTCGTCAGGGTGATACCCGTATGAAATTAGTTGCTGGCGTATTTTATGCAGCTTCATGCCGTTTACCCCCGGGTAATTAAAATTGTTAACCTCATTTTCTTATACCACAGCCGGAAATGTAAATAGGGCGCAGGCTCCATTGTCTATGGGACCAAAGTACGATAAAGATCGATTTGCTTGCAGCCTTGCGGCAGCGGCCGAAAGCTGCCGCCATTCCTTTTGAGGC
Organism: uncultured Peptococcaceae bacterium; assembly: GCA_913064925.1. Lineage (GTDB taxonomy): Bacteria > Bacillota > Desulfotomaculia > Desulfotomaculales > Desulfallaceae > CAJYBN01. The sequence goes on along the minus strand of CAJYBN010000185.1, from coordinate 4,277 downwards.
ATAATAATTATTGTTGATCTAAGGTCTATCTTCCTTTCTTATTATTAAATCTGCAAATTTTTGTTGTGATTTAGCGGCAGCAGCAGCAGCTTTACTTATAATTCTGCGTAAATCCGGGTCAACAACCTCAGTTTCTATAAGAGCATATGCCAATGCAGCCATTCTAGCATCTTTTTCATAATCTTGAAGCATGTCCATGTCTGTGAATTTCATTGTCACTCACTCCATTGTCATAGATTCGTAATATTGTTGCAAAGCATGGGTACTTTGCCGTAATAACTTAGCCTCATCTGCAAAGGCATTTTTAACTTCTTGGTCAACTGCATTACCGGCATAAAAATCACATTTTCGAGCAGCAACCTGGGTTTCTGAAATCACTTTGACAAGGTAAGCTCCTTCTTTAATTCTTTGAATTGTTGCAGGGTCAAATTCTCGTAATTGCGGCTTGTTGGCGTTCATTGCTTTAAAGATGCTTAACACATAAATACACCTCCTTTTTATATGTTTTCCTCGAATAATTTAAATTATGTGCTTAGCCTCTGTTTCGCGCTGCAGGCGCGCCAGCACCGTATCCACGCGGAGTTCGCTTTTCTTTACTTTCATACTGTCTACCAGGCGGCTGACAGCGTCGATGGCCGTACGGGCCAGGATGCGCGGCACCGAGAGGTGGGCATTGTTGCCAACATTTGGCACTTGGCAATCGAAAAGCAATTCCCCAGTGAGTGGCCGGAGGGTGTCCGCCGGCAGGTCGTTGACCGTTATCTGTTCCCTGTCTTTAAATAGGGAATCGACTTCGCGCAAAACGGGCCCAAAAAGTGCCCCCTCCCCGGCAAATCCGGCCCTGGCTTCAAGAAGGCTGCGGATTACCAAGAAGTTGAGCATTTCATGTGCCCGGGCAGCTCGTACGTTCGCTCTTTCGATTCGATCTGCCGCGAGGTAGTGACTGAACTCCTCCCGGGCCGCCCGCATGAGTTCTTCCCGTAACGGTTCAACCTCCGCTTCTTCCAGGGATTCTGTCTCTGCTATATGCAATTTATTGAGGTCGTCCCACGACCGGACAAGTTTCACCTCGCGGATGCCGCCGGGTCCACTGCAGGCTACTGCATAACCCACTACCTCAATACCGTCCAAGCCGGTAACCGGAACGGTTATCCGGCGCACGCAAGCGGGAAGCTCAAACTGGCTGAACATCTCCAATATTGCGTCAAAGAACGGGTCACCGTACGAGGCAAAGTGCAATCGTGGGCCGCCATCAGCCAAGCCTTCCTCATAGAGCTGGCGTGAAACAGTAAGCACTGCTCCATGCGGTACCCCGTCTATACCGGATAGGGTTATCGTTGGCTTTGTAGGTTCTTCTGATACTATACATCCTAGATTGCGCAGGTATCGCGATTTACTCAGGGCTTCCCATATCGCCTGCAGGTTCACCGGAATAGGCTGCTTTTCGCCCGTCCGGGCCAGGCGCATGTAAATGTCATAAAGCTCCTGCGGCTGAATTTCCATGCTTTCTGCGTGTTTACGCTGCTGCTCGATCCGTTCCCGGGCACGCGCTTCCAGCTCCTCAGGGGACAGTTCTCCTTCGGCCAGCTGGCGAAAATCCTCCGGTTCTACCGGCAGTAACGATATCTGCTGAGTACCGACGATCATGTTAGCATCGGCCAGGCGGGACAGCAGGCGATCGTACACAATTTCCTCGGCGCTGTTAACATAACACAGGTTGAGAACGTATATATTCTTGTGTTTTTGCCCGATGCGGTCAATACGCCCGATCCGCTGCTCGACCTTCATCGGGTTCCATCCCAGATCAAAGTTAACCAGCAGGTCGGCCGTCTGCAGGTTTAAACCTTCTGCTGCCGCGTCCGTACAGACCAGGACGTCGATTTCACCGCGCAGGAACCGCTCCTTAACTTCTTCGCGGTCGACGTTAATCATTTTATTATTACCCGGGTCAAAATACTCGGCTCCCTGTCCCGAATAGGTGCCGACCAGCATCTGCGGGTCAGCCTGCTGCAGCCGGGCGACGATATCTTTTAGCGTATCGTAAAAACGGGTAAAGATAACAGTCTGCTGGATGCGCCCGGTGTTACGGTCCCGGCGCTGGTCGAGCGTTTGCAAGAGCACCTTCATTTTAGATGAGGGGCCGGTGAGGTCAGCCATGTCGTCGATCATGGTCTTCAGACGGTGTTGTTCCCATTTAAGGTCGGCCGTATTCCGGTTCTTAAGCAGTGACTCAACGGCCACTAAATCGTCTTCGTCTTCACCTTCATAAACAAAGTCCTGCAGTGTAGCTTCCGACCTGGACTCATCTGCTTCCAAAACCAGCTGGTGCCGGAGGGTGGCTTCCACCTTCAGCAGCCGGCGCTGCAATGTTTCGCGAAGCGCGTACAGGCTGGACGCGAATCGCAGCCGCAGGAAATTCAACATGAATCTTACTATTTGACGGCTTTGGTGGTCGCCGTGTTTGCGGATTTGCTTTGCCAGGCCGAGGCAGTATTCTTCCAGCTGCTCGTAGATGCGCTTTTCCAGCGGATTGAAGTTGATACGAGGCATGGGCAGGATATGGCGCCGGGGAAGGTTTTGCTGCAGTTGGCCGTTGTCGCGGTATACTTCCAGCAGCCGCCGGGTATGCCGCAGCATTACCCGCGAAAGCGGTGACGCGCTGAAAATCAAGCGATTTATTAACTTGCGGTCTCTACCCCTGGGAACCCGCCCGTGCTCAAGCCATTGCCGCACCGTAATCCGAATGCGCCCGTCAATAACGCTCTGCTTTATAAAGTCCCAAAGTATAGGATCCTGCACTTCAACTGTCTGCACCGCACGCCTGAGAAACTCCCATTCCTGACTGCCGGGTTCTTGCTCGTGCACGAGTTTGCTGAGAATTTCATAATACTGCAGCGTGAGTGTTGGATCGTACTGAAACGCCCCCACGCGATTGGTCAGCGCCAGCAGGTCGCACGCTTCCACGGGGTTAATCTGCAGCGGAGTGGCGGTCGCCAGCCAAAGGCTGTGCGCTTGTTTTCTTAAGATGTCCCGGATGAACGTGTAGAGATGCCCGTAGTCCGGGTGTGCCGCCAGGCCGGCCGAAGGGTTGCGCCTTCTGGCTGCGTGCGCTTCATCCACCAGAGCGATGTCAAACGGTTTTGCTCCCTTGAGAGCTGCTGCTCGTTCGCGGCGGGCAAGCAATCCCGTTGACACAATGACCAGGTCCGGCTCATAAATCGAGGCGGCCCTTCGGTTTTCTTTGACCGGCAAAATATACTCATGTATAATTTCCGGCACGGTACGCGCCCGGCCGAAGGGAAGCAATACTTTCGACGCCATTTGGCGGTGCCACTGTTGGGTCAGGCTTGCCGGGGCGGCGATTAGAATGCGTTTTACCAGGCCCGACAGGTACAAAGAACGGAAGGCCAGCCCCGCCTCAATGGTTTTCCCTAAGCCAACCTCATCGCACAGCAGGTATGAGTAAGGCCACGTTTCTACCAGCCTGCGCACAACGATGGCCTGGTGCGGCCACGGTGCGACCGGCGCGGTTTCCATGCCCACAAAGCGCCCGCCCGGCATTTTCGGCGCGTCGCGCAGGACGGCAAACCGCAGTCGCTCCAGCGCCGCAGGCGGCTCTATTATTCTGGTGGCAGCACTTGTGCCGTCAATCTCCGCTGGCCGTTCAATTCCTTCCGCCATTCGGACCAGGCGTCGCCGGACGGCTTCCGGCAGAGTCATTACCGGCATGTGGGGGACCCGGCTCGCCCAAAGGTTTTCAAAGGTCTCGACGGCTTCGTCCACCCGCCGGCGATCCGTCTCCCCCCACCAATCGCAGTGCACATCAATATTTTCGGCGTTGAGAATAAGCGCCGTCTTTGATTCGTTGAGCGTGCCTGCCCCGTACAACCGGTTACCGAATTCATCGTACAAAATGAACCACTTTTCATGCACATAGCCGTCGTCCATTGCATCGAAAGGAAGCGGCTCGCCAGTCTCTTTGTGAACCCGGAAGGCCACTCGCACTTCAAGATAGCCGTGCGCCACCATCCAGGCCAGGAGCGTCACTCCGCTGCGCACGCTCTCAGGCCAAGAATCGGGTTGATCCAGTTCACCGTTCAACTTTGCTGCCAGCCGCTGCGAGTCCCCGGCCAGTATAGCCTTCACGTCATTTGGATCTAAGTCGGCGCCCACAATAAGGCGCATCTTGCCCTGCCGCCCGACAAAGGCAGAAAACCCCTGGGAAGCGGCGGCCAGGGAGGACGAGCGGAAATACCCGGCCACGCGGTCATAACGTA
>CAJYBN010000184.1 GCA_913064925.1 uncultured Peptococcaceae bacterium | reverse complement strand
GGTTGAAAATCAGCCTGCCGGGCGGCAAGTCGGGCTGGATCGCTGGCTGGCTGGCTACCGTCACCGAAACGGCCGCACCCGCGCAGCAGCCGCCGCAGAACACGGTCAAGGTAAAGCAGGCCACGGTAACCGCTTCGCTGCTTAACGTGCGCAGCGGGCCCGGTACTTCATACGATATTGTGACGCAGGTAAGCAAAGGAGAAAAATATACCATAACGGACACCAGCGGGCAGTGGTTGAAAATCAGCCTGCCGGGCGGCAAGTCGGGCTGGATCGCTGGCTGGCTGGCCACCGTCTCGGAAACGGCCGCGCCCGCGCAGCAGCCGCCGCAGAAAAGTACCGGTAACCAAGTGCTGGCTGTGGTAAACGGTAACAAAGTTAACATCCGGGGTGGGCCCGGTACAGGGCATTCAGTCATTAGGCAGGTTAGTCGCGGTCAAAGACTAGGTGTCTTAGAAAGTGCTGGTGACTGGTATAAAGTTAAACTTGACGGTGGAGTTATAGGCTGGATAGCCGGTTGGCTGGTTAACGTAGAAACAGCTGAAGCGTCACCTTCACCGGGCGACCCCCCCATAATAACGCCGGAAGTGGATTCAGATCAAACGGAACCGGAGTTAGTCAAGCTGCAAAAAATAGAAATAAGCGAACATAACGATCATACCCTTGTATCAATACAGGCATCCGGTGAACTAACATATGACATTTTTATGCTGACCGACCCAGAGCGCCTGGTAATTGATTTAAAAAATGCCGATCTCGTTGATCTACCGGACAAAATAAATGTTAATACAGGGGCCGTTAAACAATTGCGAGCCGGGTGGTTCAGCAAGGAGCCGCCGGTGGTACGGCTGGTTTTTGACTTGCGGGATGCGGTAATAAGTACGGACAAGCTGTCCAATGACCGGAGCCGTTTGGATTTGGATATATACATACCTAAACTTGGCAGCTACTTGCAAGGTCGCGTTGTTGCCATCGACCCCGGACACGGCGGCAAAGACCCTGGGGCCAAAGGCCCGACGGGGTTGCAGGAAAAAGACGTTACCCTGGATATTGCTCTTAAATTGGCCCAGATACTGAAAGAAAACGGGGCTATTCCGGTGTTAACTAGGAAGGATGATAAGTTTATTGATTTGTACGATCGGACAACAATTGCCCGGGAAAACGGTGCCGAGGTATTCTTAAGCATTCACATCAACGCCAACCCCAATCCCTATAAAAACGGAACCAGCACTTATTACCGCCGCGATGACGGCGACATAGCCCCGGGTGTCAGCCAGGCTGATAACCGCAAGTTGGCCGCTGCAATACAATCGGAAATGCTCAGGGCGCTGGGAAGGCGCAGCCTCGGCGTAATGCAGGCTAATTTTGTAGTGCTGCGCACAGCGACGATGCCCGCAGCCCTGGCGGAAGTAGCCTTTATATCCAACCCGGAAGAAGAACAAATGCTGCGCCAGGAAACGGTACGCAAAAAGATAGCCGAGGCGCTGGCTCAAGCATTAAACAATTATTTCTCTCCAACCAAATAACAAGCAAATCATTTAAGATTTAGAAGGAACCGCCAAGCGGTTCCTTCTAAATTGTTTTCATGCCCGCCGGATGGTAAAATATTATCGTGCCGAAAGAGCGAAGGGGAATGAAAAAATTGTGAAAATAGGCATAACAACTACGGTACCCGTGGAGATTATTTATGCAGCAGGCCACGTACCTGTTGATTTAAATAATAGGTTTATAACACATAACAACCCGAACAGCCTTGTTGAGCGTGCGGAAATTGCCGGGTACCCGCGCAACGTTTGTGCCTGGATAAAAGGCATCTACACAACCGTGATGGAAAACAAAGATATCGAAGCCGTAATAGCCGTTACCCAAGGAGATTGCAGTAATACCCACGCGTTAATGGAAACCTTGGAACTAGCCGGTGTTAAAGTGATACCTTTCGCTTTTCCCTTTGACCGCGACTATGACTTGCTGCGGTTGCAAATGGAAAAATTGATGAAACAGCTGGGTACCGGTTGGGAACAGGTGATGAGGATCAAGTGCCGCCTAGACGGCGTGCGTAAGAAGGTGTGGCTAATAGACACAATGACATGGCGGGATAACTTGGTAACCGGGTGGGAAAATCACTTATACCAGGTTAATTGCAGCGATTTCAAGGGAGACCCGGAAACTTTCGCCAACGAAGCACAAAAATTCATTGCATCTGTGCGAGGGCGCCGGCCGGCGCAAGGCCTGCGCATTGCCTACATAGGTGTTCCACCTATCATGGACGACCTTTACGATTACCTGGAAGAACGCGGTGCCCGGGTGGTGTACAACGAGGTTCAACGCCAGTTTTCCATGCCCTTTGAGGTGGAAGACATTGTGGAAATGTACCGGCTTTACTCTTACCCTTACGGTATTTTTTATCGTTTGAAGGATATACAGACAGAGCTGGTACGGCGACAAATAGACGGCGTAATTCATTATGCCCAGAGTTTTTGTTACCGCCAAATTGAAGACATGATCATAAGGCAGAAAATCAATTTGCCTGTATTAACATTGGAAGGCGACAGGCCTAACCGCCTTGACGCCCGGACAAAGTTGCGCATTGACGCTTTTTTGGAAATGTTGAAGTAATTGTTATTAAGCCTTGGCCAGGTATACTCTTATGCATGTTAACAAACAAGATTAACATCCCGACGGAAAAATGAACAGTTGGGATGGCCGTGCAAGCCACCCGCCAAATTGCAGGGAGATGTTGAACATGATATTAACCGTGTTGGGGTGCTGGGCCCCGTACCCGCGGCCGGGCGGAGCCTGTTCCGGGTACCTGTTGCAATCCGGTGAAACCGCTATCATGATTGACGCGGGCAACGGCACCTTTGCCGAACTGACCCGCCACGTAAACTTTAGGTCCCTAAAGGCTCTTGTCATTACCCATTTTCACCCCGATCACTATGTGGACGTCTTTTGCCTGCGCCATGCCATAGCTGGCGCCAGGCGGGCGGGCACGTTGCAGCAAACGTTAAAGCTATTTGTACCCGCTGCACCCAGTGAAATTTACAACAAGTTAGCCTCCTATACTGATGCGTTCACGGTAACTGCCGTGGAGCAACTGCCGGAAACCAGGCAGTTGGGTATACATGCCAAATGGGCCAAGCTTGATAACACGGAAATGTTTTTTGTCCCAACCGCACACGCGCTACCTGGATACGCCTTATTGGTTAGGCGGAACGGAAAATCATTTTTTTTCTCTGGGGATACTGCGGCGACGGATCAAATAACCCTGGCGGCAGGAGATTCCGACCTTTTCCTTTGCGAGGCCAGTGGCCTGGACCAAGATAAGGAATACCTTGCCGGAATACACATGACTGCGAGAGAGGCTGGGCTTACAGCGCAAAAAGCTAAAGTAAAAAAGCTGGTGATTACCCACTTTTGGCCAGAATACGAACTTAGCGATCTTCTTGCCCAAGCCGGCGAAGGGTTTAACGGCGATGTAACTGCCGCTATACAAGGCATGAAGGTAAATTTATAATAAAATAAGTTTGGTGGAGGATAGCGATGAATAGGGTAGACGGCAGGAAAAATTATGAAATGCGCCCGGTCAAAATAACCCGGGGCATCAATAAATATGCTGAAGGGTCGGTACTCATTGAGGTAGGCGATACAAAGGTAATTTGTACGGCAACGGTGGAAGCTCGACTGCCCAACTGGCGCAAGCTTGAATGCGCCAAAGGATGGGTTACCGCCGAATACGGAATGCTACCTAGAAGCACAAGCACCCGGCAATTACGAGATATTAGACGGGGTAAACCAAACGCCCGGGGTTTGGAAATTCAGCGCCTCATTGGGCGTTCCTTACGTTCTGTAACCGACTTAACCATGCTGGGAGAACATACTATTACCTTGGACTGCGATGTTATTCAAGCTGACGGCGGTACGCGCACAGCGTCCATAACGGGGGCATATGTTGCCCTGGCTGATGCTTTGCATTGGATGCTGAACAACGGTTTGGTGGAAAAAATACCATTGCGTGATTTCGTGGCTGCCACAAGCGTAGGCCGCGTAGGCGGTGAAATAGTCCTGGACCTTTGTTACGAAGAAGACTGCATGGCTGAAGTGGATATGAACGTTGTGATGACCGGCAGCGGCAAATTTGTGGAAATCCAGGGCACCGGCGAAGAATCTACCTACAGCGGGGAAGAACTTGCTCAATTGCTAGACCTGGCTTACCAGGGCATAAATTCACTTGTGGAATACCAAAAGCAAGTACTTGGTACATTGGCCGACAGTATAGGGAGGTGATCATGATGCGGCTGGTTTTGGCTACGCATAACAAGGGTAAAGTGCGGGAATTACGCACACTGCTTGCTGACACCGATTGGGAAATCCTGACACTATCAGAATTTCCTCGCGCCCCAATAGTAACGGAAGACGGTGTGACCTTTCGCGACAATGCCATAAAAAAAGCAAGGGAAATATCTCATGCCTTAGGAGAAGTTACATTAGCTGATGATTCGGGGTTGGAAGTGGATTACCTTAACGGGGCACCAGGTGTGCATTCGGCGCGATTTGCGGGCTACAATGGCAATGACGCGGCTAACAACGAGAAATTATTGAGGCTGCTGAAAGGTGTACCTTGGGAAAAGCGCACTGCTCGCTTCCGCTGCGTCGTCGCATTGGCTGACCCCAGTGGTAAAGTGGTCACGACCGAGGGAGTTTGTGAAGGATTAATAACCAACGAGCCGCGAGGTGAAAATGGCTTCGGATATGACCCGCTTTTTTTTGTTCCCGAATACAGAAAAACGTTTGCCGAACTGGACGGCTCAATAAAAAACTCCATTAGCCACAGGGCACGCGCTTTACGGAAGGTAAAAAAACTGCTGCAGGAATTTATCAATAAATAAGGTGTGTTATGCGGGTAGGGGTATTAAGCGATACGCACGGCGCAATAGAAAAAGCCATGCGGGCAATCCAAAAAAAGATGGGGGAAATTGACGCCCTGATACACGCAGGAGATTTGTACAGCGATGCTTTGCAGCTCCGTTCCCTGCTGTCGATACCCGTTTATGCTGTTTCGGGCAACTGTGATATCTTTTCCCAAGGGCAGGAAGAACTTGTTTTCTCGCTGGAGGGGTGTAAATTCTATATTACCCACGGGCACTTGTACAGGGTAAAAAATGATTTACAACTACTTCGCGAGCGTGCCAAAGAAATCGGCGCCCAGGTAACGGTTTTCGGGCATACACATATACCCTGTAACCGAAAGGAGGGAGGTATTTTACTTTTTAACCCAGGTAGTGCGTCACGACCATTGCCCGGGCAACAGGCGTGTTGTGGCATATTAAAAGTTGAAAAGGGAAAGGCTTGTGGAAAGCTGTTATATATATAGATATTTATAGATATTAAGAAATTGAGAAAATTTAGGGTTGCAAAGTATTTTGACTACTGTCTTGTTTTTATGTATAATAATAATGTCGCTCAAAAGTAAATGATCACATACTGGGCGGGTGTAGCTCAATGGTAGAGCCCTGGCCTTCCAAGCCAGTCGCGTGGGTTCG
>CAJYBN010000183.1 GCA_913064925.1 uncultured Peptococcaceae bacterium | reverse complement strand
CAAATTGCATCATAACTTCGGCCGCGTGGGCGTAGGATTCCAGTTCAAATATCTGGGAGCCGATGTGACAGTGGAACCCCGTAAGTTTGACATGCGGCAGAGACAGGGCCCGTTTTACCGCTTCCATGGCCTGCCCGTTGGCTATAACTACGCCGAACTTGCTGTCCACCTGCCCCGTTTTAATATAATCATGGGTATGCGCTTCAACACCGGGAGTCAGGCGCAAAATGATTTCGGCCCGTACGCCCGACTCGCCGGCCAGCCGGTTGAGCATTTCCAGCTCGTACAGGTTGTCAACCATTACCCGACCTACCCGGTAGGTCAAGGCCATTTTCAACTCGGCCTCGGACTTGTTGTTACCGTGAAAATAAACTCGTTCCATGGGAAAACGAGCTTTATGGGCGGTGTAAAGTTCACCGCCCGACACCACGTCCAGGCCAAGCCCTTCTTCAGCCACAATGTGACATATAGCCAGCGTGAGCAGGGTTTTGCCGGCATAAATGACCGTGCCCCCGTATTTTTCGCTAAACGCCCGGTAATAGTCGCGGCAGTTTTGGCGAAAATAATCCTCATCCAGCACGTACAAGGGCGTGCCGAATTCCCCGGCCAGTTCAACCGCATCGCAGCCGCCAATCTCCAAGTGGCCTTTGTCATTAATCCGCATGGTTCCCCGTAGTTTCATCTTTACTAAACCTCCACAAAAATCAAATAAAAAGGCCCCTGCCAAGCGTGGTGAAAGGGGGGCCGTGCAATTTCCGTCCGGTGTAGTAGTGCTCCACCCGCGCCTCGGCACGCTGCACGGGTGACAGTCCGGCACCTGTTCGATACCGGCCCAGCCCGGCGCTACGGGTTTTGCCGCCGGACTTCGGCGGTCTGCCCTTTGGCCCCGGTTCATTGGATACCCGCTCCTCCCCGGCGGTTACTCATGCAGCCCGCGCCCCTACCCACCTCTTGGTGAATAGTGCATATCAACTTATTAATTCACAACAGCATTTTAACATAATTAATTTCTTCCGGTCAATTAGCACGCATAAAAGGCGGCCGACAGCCGCCTTTTACTCTCTTGCATAACACTGCCGGTGCCTAAACCACGGGCAAACTAGCCAGCGACCTGGCCAGCATTTCTTCGGGCAGCGGGTAGTCCTTCAGCTTGCCGGCCATAAAAGCCTCGTAAGAGGGCAGGTCCAGCAGCCCGTGCCCGCTCAAGTTGAACAAAATAGTGCGGCGCTCGCCCGCTTCCCTGGCCGCCAGAGCTTCGTTTATGGCGCACTGTATGGCATGGGCTGATTCCGGTGCAGGAAGAATGCCCTCGCACTGGGCGAACAGTTTTGCGCCCTCGAAGCAGGCGACCTGATCCAGCGCAGTGGCCTCTATTATGCCGTCATGCAGCAGCTGGCTGAGTATGGGCGAGTTGCCGTGGTAGCGCAAACCACCGGCGTGAATGCCCGGCGGTATAAAGCCGGAACCCAGCGTATACATGTACAATAACGGCGTTAAACCGGCGGTATCGCCGTAGTCATAGCCGAGCTTGCCGCGCGTCAGCGTCGGGCAGGCGGTCGGCTCGGCGGCAACCAGCCTGACCTTGGCGCCGCGGGTCAATTTGTCGAAAGCAAAGGGCATGGCCATGCCTCCGAAGTTGCTGCCGCCTCCGCAGCAGGCAATGACCACGTCGGGATAATCCCCGGCTTTAGCCATTTGTTCCCTGGCTTCCAGGCCAATTATGGTCTGGTGCAGCAGCACGTGGTTCAGAACGCTGCCCAGGGCGTAATTGGTATCATCCCGCTGGGCGGCCACTTCCACTGCCTCGCTGATGGCAATACCCAGGCTGCCGGGGGAATCGGGATCTTCGGCCAGCACTTTCCGTCCCGATTCCGTTTCGTCGCTGGGACTGGGTATCACGCTGGAACCGAAAACCTGCATCATGGTGCGGCGGTATGGTTTTTGCTGGTAACTTACCTTAACCATGAATACCTTGCATTCCATGTCGAAGAAGTTGCAGGCCTGGCTCAGGGCCACCCCCCACTGACCGGCGCCGGTTTCAGTGGTGAGCCGCGTGATGCCTTCCTGCTTGTTATAATAAGCCTGCGGTACGGCGGTGTTTAGCTTATGGCTGCCCGCAGGACTCACTCCTTCGTATTTATAATAAATTTTAGCGGGTGTATCCAGGGCTTTTTCCAAGCGACGCGCCCTGCACAGGGGTGAGGGCCTCCAGAGGCGGTATATTTCCCACACCTCTTCCGGAATTTCAATCCAGCGCTCCTGGCTTACTTCTTGTTGGATCAACCCCATGGGGAATATGGCCGATAGATCCTCGGGGCCGGCGGGTTGCTTGGTGATTGGGTTCAGCGGCGGCTTGGGCAGGTTGGGCATGTCCGCCATGATGTTGTACCACTTGCGGGGCATTTCTTTTTCTGTGAGCAAAATTTTGACATCGCTCATCTCTTCTCATACTCCCTCTCTACTCAGTTTAAAAAATTACAAAACCATTGTAGACCATTGCCCTTATTTAAGCAAGGAAAATCAGCTAATTTTTTCTTCCCTGGTTGTAATATTGCTCCAGCGCCCGCACCGGTCGCCCCAGCGCGCCAGCACCCTGCCCGATTCTTGTATTTCCAGCACCTCGCACATATTGGAACAGCCGTTACAGGTAAAACCTGTGCACCGAAAATCCCTTTCCGCCGTATCAAAACCCCGAAAACTCGTGTTCTTCCGATTGGTGGCCTCCCGGGCCAGCATGGCCGCACCCAGCGCCCCCATGACGTCGTGGTAAGGCGGTACGTATACTTCCATCCCCAGGGCCTGTTCAAAAGCCCACTTCATTCCCGAGTTGGCGGCTACCCCGCCCTGGAACACCACCGGCGGTAGTATTTCTTTGCCCTTGCCCACGTTGTTCAGGTAATTGCGCACCAGCGCTTCGCAAAGCCCGGCCAGTATGTCGGGCACGGCATAGCCCATTTGCTGCTTGTGAATCATGTCGCTTTCTGCGAAAACCGCGCAGCGGCCGGCGATGCGCACGGGGGCTGTGGACTGCAGCGCCAATGTACCGAATTTCCTGATGTCGATACCAAGACGCGATGCCTGCTGGTCCAAAAAGGACCCCGTGCCGGCGGCGCATACCGTATTCATGGCGAAGTCGGCCACCACCCCGTTGCGCAGTATGATTATTTTGGAATCCTGGCCGCCGATTTCCAAGATGGTACGCACGCCGGGCACCACGTTGGACGCGGCGACGGCATGGGTGGTGATTTCATTTTTGATTATGTCGGCACCGGTGATGACGCCGGCCAGCTGCCTGCCGCTGCCGGTGGTACCCACCCCGGCCACCTTTGTTTTGGCCGGCAAGGCTGCCTGCATTAACTGCAGCCCCTGTTGCACCGCCTTAATGGGCTCACCTTGGGTGCGCAGGTAAATACTGTGCTTGACGTTACCGTCTTCGCCCATGAACACCAGGTTGGTGCTTACCGACCCGACGTCTATGCCTAAATAACCGTGCATCGATACACCGCCCTCCCGTTGTGTTTTCTCCTGGCCAGCAGGTCCACAAACGCTTCCAACCTGGTAACCATGCCCGCGTCGCCGGAATGCTCGTCCACCACCAGCGTCATCACGGGTATGTCCAGATCGGCGCTGACTTTCGGCAAAATACTCTGGGCAATGATTTCCGGCATGCAGGTGAAAGGAAGCAGCTGGATGACTCCGTCAAATCCCTGTTCGGCATATAAAATGGTGTTGCCCACGGTTTCCATCCCATGTCCTCCCACAAAATGGCCCAGGTAGGTAACAGCTTTTCGCTTGGCCGTCTTGCTGCTGCGTGCTTTTCTGGCCAGTCCCATAAACAAATGATCGTTGACCCACTCGCTCAAGTAAATAGACCGGTCTACCTCAACCCCCATACCGCCCAGCTTGCGCTCTATATCCAGGTTGGCAAAGGGTTCCAACAGGGTGTATATTTCCCCTACCACGCCCACACGCACCACCGGCCTTTGCCTGTCCAGTGCCACACTGTGCATTATCTGTTCAGCCCTTTCGCGGGCTGCCGCCAGCTCCGCCGGCGAACCCGCGTTGGCTATATCCCGCAGTGCCCGCTGCAAAGCGCGGTCGGTGGCGCCTTTTTCCAGCTCGCGGGGCCTGGCGTAATGGGCCATTCGCTCCAGCTCATCCACCGCCAGCGATTTACGGTACCCGAAGCGAACGGCATCGATAACCTTGAGCCAGGACCGGTTAGACGTTATACACTTGATTTTAGTAATCAGCTCGCCGATGTGTTTTTCCGGCGGTTCAAGCACCACCAGCCCGTACCCGTAGCCCAGATCCTGCAGGATAGCGTGCTCCACCTGGGCATAGTAGCCAAAACGGCACGGCCCGCACCCGCCGGCCATTATTATGGTATCCGCGCCCATTTCGGCCGCTTCCATGAAATTACCCAGGTTTAACTTTAAGGGCAGGCAGGCAAATTCGGGGGCGTGCTTGGCCCCCAGCATAAGCGTCTTCTTGCTGCAGGGCGGGGGCAAAATTACTTCTATGTCCAGGTATTCCAGCATCGCCTTGACGCAAATCCACAGGTTGCCCATGTGCGGGTACACAACTTTCATTTTTTCAACATCCCCGGCAAGTAATAGTCGGCTGTCGTGCGTGCGGCAGCGCCAGGTCGTCGCCAGCGCCGCTGGAAGAGCCGTCCAGCCCCGCTGCCGTTACGGCGCAAGCCAGGCTGCGGCGCCAGCGCACCATATCTAAAAACGCCTCTAGGCGCGTAACAACCCCCGCCTCCCCGGTATGTTCATCGATGTTTAAGTTAAGCAGTGGCTTGTGCCACCTTTGACGCGCGTATCTTTCAATCAATTCACCCGTTATGGAATCGGGCCCGCAGCCGAAGGAAACCACATGCACGATGCCGTGTACATCCGGTCGTGCCAAGTAATGAAATGCGGCGCCCACCATGCGCCGGTTGAGCGTCCAAAACAGCCGTTTGGGTAATTTTTGCGCCTCGCGGCAAACAATTTCTTCCGGTACGCGGTCGACCGTGAGGACAATCGCACCGTTTTCCCGCAATTTCCCCAGCAAGTTCATGTTGACAAACCGGTCGTAAATGTTATAAGGATGACCTATGACAGCAACAGTAACGTCCCCGGAATCTTCCTCCTCCGGCCGGCCGCCACCCCATTCGCCCGGCAGTCGCCCCGCTTCCATCTCCCGGCGGTGGCGTTCCAAAGCCCGCATGGCCTCCCGGTAAGCGCTGTAAAGGCGAACTGGGTTCCAGGTGAACATTTTTCCCACCTCGCGGAAAAATTCATACGAGCTGCTGTTCCGGCGATACAAGTTTAAATTACAGTCGATCAACGGCGGCAACCCGCTTACCGTATGGCGCACCATGTCGGGAAACCCCAGGAACTTGGGACATATGTACTCCTTGTGGGCCGTGCTTACTAAACGGGGCAAAAAAATAAAATCGACTCTTTCTCGCAGGTCCAGCACGTGTCCCACCGCCAGCTTGACGGGCAAGCAGGCCTCGTCGACCGTTGCCTGCAGGCCTTTTTCCAAAATCCCGCGGTTGGTGGGCCGGGAAACAGATCGGAAGAGCGTCGTGTAGGGAAAGAGTGTAGATCTCGGTGGTCGCCGTA
>CAJYBN010000182.1 GCA_913064925.1 uncultured Peptococcaceae bacterium | reverse complement strand
TCCGATCTCGAAGTGATGCGGGAGGGGGCTGGCGAGCCGCACACCGCGCACACCACCAACCCGGTGCCCTTCATTCTGGTGAGCGACGATCACCTGGGGGCGAAGCTGCGGACGGGCCGCCTGGAAGACGTGGCGCCCACCGTGCTGCAGCTGCTGGGGCTGGAAAAGCCGGCCGAAATGACCGGCCGCAGCCTGTTGGAAGCGTAAAACCCGCGCGTCACCGGTTGCGGGTTTGCCAGCTTATATAAACTTTAAGGAGAGGAGAGGGGCTTTTATGTCCACTACCATAACCGATATAACAGCCAGGGAAATTCTCGATTCCCGGAGCAACCCCACCGTGGAGGTGGATGTGCTGCTGGAGGACGGCACCCTGGGGCGGGCGGCGGTGCCTTCGGGCGCTTCCACCGGCGCTTACGAGGCGGTGGAATTGAGGGACGGCGACCCCGGCCGCTACAAGGGCAAGGGCGTTACCAGGGCCGTGGAAAACGTCAATGAAACAATCGCTCCCGAGATAGTGGGGTTTGATGCCCTGGACCAGACGGGCATCGACCTGACCATGATCGACCTGGACGGCACCCCCAATAAAGGCAAACTGGGCGCCAACGCCATACTGGGCGTGTCCATGGCCGCGGCGCGCGCGGCTGCCGCGTCGCTGGGCATGCCGCTGTACCGCTACCTGGGCGGGGCCGGGGCCAGGCTGCTGCCCGTGCCCATGATGAACATCCTCAACGGCGGCAAGCACGCCGACAACAACGTGGACATCCAGGAATTCATGATTATGCCGCTGGGGGCGGACAATTTTGCCGAGGCGCTGCGCACGGGCGCCGAGGTTTTCCACACCCTGAAAGGGGTGCTGAAGAAGAAGGGCATGAGCACCGCGGTGGGCGACGAGGGCGGCTTTGCGCCCAACCTGGGTTCCAACGAGGAGGCGCTGGCGGTGATCATGGAGGCCATTGAAGCCGCCGGTTACCGGCCGGGGGAGGACGTGGCCCTGGCCATTGACGCGGCGGCCACGGAGTTCTTCAAGGACGGCAAGTACGTGCTGGCCGGCGAGGGCCTCGCTTATTCCGCGGCGGAAATGATTGACTTCTACAGCCGGCTGGTTGACAAGTACCCCATCGTATCCATCGAGGACGGCCTGGCGGAAGACGACTGGGAAGGCTGGGCGGAGCTGACCCGGCGGCTGGGCGGTAAAGTGCAGATCGTGGGGGACGACCTGTTTGTCACCAATACCGAGCGCCTGGCCCGCGGCATCAAGTCGGGGGTGGCCAACTCCATTCTGGTGAAGTTAAACCAGATCGGCACCATCACAGAAACGCTGGAAACCATCGAAATGGCCAAGCAGGCCGGGTATACCGCCGTGGTGTCCCACCGCTCGGGCGAGACCGAGGACGCCATCATCGCCGACTTCGTGGTGGCGGTTAACGCCGGGCAGATCAAAACCGGCGCGCCGTCGCGCACCGACCGGGTGGCCAAGTACAACCAGCTGCTGCGCATAGAGGAAGAGCTGGCGGGAACGGCCCTGTTCAAGGGGCGGCAGGTCTTTTACAACCTGCGCTAAGCGGAAAAGGGCGGGCTTTTGCCCGCCCGGGCAGCTTTCCATAAATTTTCTCTGCCGTGCTAATTACTTCCTCTGCGCCCTAATAAGTTCTTGCTTTCTCCGGCCGGTTATATTAAAATGTGTTTAGTTGGTTTAGGAGGGAACGAGTTTTGGTATTAAAAGTGGTTTTGACTATTATACATGTTATTTTGTGCCTGGGATTGATAGCCGTAATTTTGCTGCAGTCCGGGCGCAGTGCCGGGCTTTCCGGAGCCATAGCCGGCGGAGCGGAAACGTTTTTTGGCAAGAAGAAGGGGTTGGACGAATTCCTGGGCAAGATAACGGTTTTTGTCGCCGTGGCCTTCGCTGTAACCTCTTTGATCCTAGTAGTTTTATCAAGATAATAAATCCGGGAGACTCCCGGTTTTTTTATTCGCCAATATAAATAACAGTACGATTTTTTCGCTAATATATAGTATACTATAAATAATTGTCAATTATTACTCCCTATGCTATAATTGCTGTGGAGAAAGGGGGCGGAGGAGGTGAGCACAGGAACCCCTGAGCAGCGTAGGAGTATAGGAGTATGGGATTGCTTGTGAAAAGAAGCTTTATGTACCAACAATAGGGTCCCTTGCTTGCCTGAGGCGGTACAAGCACCGCCGTGAGGCTGCCGTGGGATCCGGCGTCATTTTGCGGTATCATTCAAATTTATTGCGGAGGTGATTTTTTTTGGGAGAGTATGGTTGGGTTTTGTGGGTAGGCCTTCTCTGTGCCGTCCTGGGTATCCT
Source organism: uncultured Peptococcaceae bacterium (assembly GCA_913064925.1). Lineage (GTDB taxonomy): Bacteria > Bacillota > Desulfotomaculia > Desulfotomaculales > Desulfallaceae > CAJYBN01. The sequence goes on along the minus strand of CAJYBN010000182.1, from coordinate 3,313 downwards.
GTTTGCGGCTTACTTGATTAGCTATGTCCTAAGGATGCCGGCGGGAACCGAGGAAATGCAGCGTATCTCCAGGGCCGTGCAGGAAGGCGCGATGGCTTACTTGAGCCGCCAGTACAGGACCATTGCCGTAGTAGGTATCATTGTGGCTATTGCCCTTGCCCTGGCGCTCAGCTGGGTGACGGCGCTGGGATTTCTTATCGGCGCGTTCTTCTCCGGCTTGTGCGGTTTTATCGGCATGAGCGTTTCTACTCGGGCGAACACCCGTGTGGCTGAAGCCGCCAAGAGTGGTCTAGACAAGGGCCTCGGCGTGGCCTTCAAGGCCGGTGCCGTTACCGGCATGATGTGCGTGGGCCTGGCCTTGCTGGGCGTGTCGGGTATGTACCTGGCCTTCCAGGACGTGCACGCGCTGGTGGGACTTGGTTTTGGCGGCAGCTTGATTGCTCTGTTCGCCCGTATCGGCGGCGGTATCTACACCAAGAGCGCCGACGTGGGCGCAGACCTGGTGGGTAAGGTTGAAGCCGGTATTCCGGAAGACGACCCGCGCAACCCGGCCACCATCGCCGATAACGTGGGTGACAACGTGGGTGACTGCGCCGGCATGGCGGCAGACTTGTTCGAAACCTACGCCGTGACGGCCATTGGTGCCATGTTGCTCGGCTACCTGATCTTCCACAGCCAGGAATACGTTATTTACCCGGTATTGCTGGGTGCCATCGCTATCATTGCTTCCATCATTGGTGTCAACTTCGTGCGCTTGGGCGGCAATAAGGACATCATGAGCGCGCTGTACAAGGGCGTGTGGGTGTCCGCGGTGCTGGCCCTGATCGGCTTCTACTTTGCTACCGTGAACCTGCTGGGCGAAGCCACTTACTTCTTCGCCGCTCTGGTAGGCGTAGCAGCTACTGTGGTGATCATGTACATCACGGACTACTATACTTCCACCAAGTTCCGCCCGGTTAGATCCATTTCTTATGCTTCGCAGTCCGGGCACGCCACCAACGTGATCACCGGTTTGTCGGTGGGCATGGAGTCCAGCGTACCTCCCACGCTGACCATCGTGGCGGGGATTCTGGCGGCCTTCTACATCGGCGGGGGCGGCGAGACAGGCGTATATGCCATCGGTATTGCTTCCATGGCCATGCTGTCCATGACCGGTATGATCGTGGCCCTCGACTCCTATGGTCCCGTGACGGACAACGCCGGCGGTATTGCCGAAATGTCCGATCTGCCCAGCAACGTGCGTGAAATAACCGACGCCCTGGATGCCGTTGGTAATACCACCAAGGCGGTAACCAAAGGTTACGCCATCGGTTCTGCGGCTCTGGCGGCCATAGTGCTGTTTGCGGACTATACCACCGCCTTGAAGGAACAGGGTGCCAACCTGATCTTCCAACTGAACGATCCCCTGGTGCTGGCCGGACTGTTCATCGGCGGGTGTGTTGTCTTTCTGTTCTCGGCCCTTGCCAACGGCGCTGTGGGCCGCGCGGCTTACGCCGTAGTGGAGGAAGTTCGCCGCCAGTTCAGGGAAATAGCCGGTATTATGGAAGGAACTACCAAGCCGGAATACGGCCGCTGCGTTGATATCGTGACCAAGCGGGCCCTCAAGGAAATGGTTGTTCCCGGCCTGCTGCCCGTGGTTACCACGCTGCTGGTCGGCTTCCTGCTCGGTCCCCTGGCGCTGGGCGGCATGCTGATCGGCGTTATTGTGGTGGGTATCTTCATGGCCTGCTTCCAGAACAACGGCGGCGGCGCCTGGGACAACGCCAAGAAGTACATTGAAGAGGGTATGTACGGCGGTAAAGGCAGCGAGGCCCACGCAGCCGCGGTTACCGGCGACACCGTCGGCGACCCGCTGAAGGACACCGCGGGCCCGGCCATCAACCCGGTCATCAAGGTCGTGAACGTGGTGGCCCTGCTTATCGTTCCGCTGGTTGTGTTCCTGGTGAAGTAATGCGAGCTTCATAACCAATCTGAACCCCTATCGCCAAGCGGTAGGGGTTTTTCATCTTCTTGTGCCGCTACTCCCGTAGCGGGGGTCCGCATCATCATCGAGCAACCGCGGCCGGTGTTTTTTCTTTGCGTCTTTTTCCGGCTCCGGACCGGCGGGAGGCATTATTGCCATTATTGCACTAAAAATTAGCAAAAACGATGTTTTCTGCAGGTAACCCTTGCCATAACGGGTTATAATATGTAACAATAGAGCGGGGGGTGGTCCCGCTGAGTTCGGTAATAAAAAATAACCACATGTGCTTTGCCTGCGGTAAGCAAAACCCCATTGGCTTGAAGTTGAATTTTACCATGGAGGGGGATGTCTGCCGCACGGAATTTATTGCCGGCGAGGAGCACCAAGGTTGGAATGGTTACATGCACGGAGGGTTGATATCCACGCTGTTGGACGAAACCATGGCCTGGTGGCTGTGGATGAAGAACATATCCAGCATGACTGCGGACATGCAAATCCGCTACAGCTTGAGCGTGCCGGTGAAAACAAAGCTGGTGGTGGAATCATGGTGCGAGGAGGAGAAGAAAGGCAGGCTGTACCACATGGCCGGGCGCATAGTGCTGCCCGGCGGTAAAGTGGCTGCCAGGGCCAAGGCCAAGTTTTTGCGCATTGACCCGGCGGAATTATAAAGTGGAATTATAAAAAAGTGTGGGAGGGAAAAAATGACCAGAGAAGAAGCCTTTCAACTGCTGAAGAAACACCTGAAAACCAAGAATCTTATCAAACACTCTCTGGCCATGGAGGCCGTCATGCGCCGCCTGGCCCGGCACTTTGGTGAGGACGAGGAAAAGTGGGGTCTGGCGGGCCTGCTGCACGACATCGATTATGACCGCACCAAGGACAGCCCCGAGCGGCACAGCCTGGAAGGGGCCGAGCTGCTGGCGGAACACGGGCTGCCCGAGGACGTGGTTTATGCCGTGAAGGTACATAACGAGGCGCACGGGCTGCCGCGTAGATCCTTGATGGATAAGGCACTCTATGCCACCGACCCGTTAACGGGATTAATCGTAGCCGCAGCGCTGATAAAGCCCGAGAAAAAGCTCTCCGCCATTGACGTGAACTTTCTGAAAAACCGATTTGGAGAAAAATCCTTTGCCCGCGGGGCCAACCGAGAAATTATAGCCTCCTGCACCGAAATGGGCCTGGAGCTGGAAGAATTCATGGCGCTGGGCCTAGAAGCCATGCAGAGCATTGCCGGCGAGATGGGGCTTTAGGTCAGGGATTCGTCAAAGTCAGCGTTCAAAGATGGCTCATTTAAATGCTTAAAACGGTTGTGCTCAAACATCAACCGCGTTCTTACCTTACTGACCG
>CAJYBN010000181.1 GCA_913064925.1 uncultured Peptococcaceae bacterium | reverse complement strand
CGCGCCGCCCCGGCACGCCAGAGCGCAGGAAGGCCCCAAGTCGGCCAGCCGGCAAAAGCCCATGTTGAAGCGGCGGGCCAGGCGCTCCATAATGAAGGCGGTGTCGTCGGCCGATCCGCCGTCCACCAGCACTACCTGCACCGGCGGGCACCGCTCCAATTCCCCGGCTGCCCGGCGCACGAAACTCTCTGCGTGATCCGCCCGGTCGCGCAGCACCAGCGCCACTCGCAGGGGCCCGCCCCCGCGCGCGCGCTGCTCCCGGAGAACCGTCCAAATACGCAACAGTACTGCGGCCAGCCAGGTAAAAAACAGCGCCGCCAGAACGCACAACAGCACCGTCATATGCCTCGACCCCCGCGCTTTTTATTCACCCTATGCGCAAGGGGGGCCGGGCGTTACCGGCGGCCCGCCGCCAAAAGGAGAGCCAACCACGCCGGTGGCTGGCTTGCAGGGCAATATGCCGGGCGGCCCGCCGGGGCGGGCCGCGTAACGTTTACATGTTGAAGGCTTTGCGCAGTATTTCCGCCTTGTCGGTGCGCTCCCAGGGCAGGGCGATGTCCCGCCGGCCGAAGTGCCCGTAAACCGCGGTGCTGCGGTAAATGGGCCGGCGCAGGTCCAGGTCCCTGATAATGGCAGCCGGGCGCAGGTCGAACACTTCCTTAACCACTTGCACCAGTTTTTCCTCGTCCACCTTGCCGGTGCCGAAGGTTTCTACCATCACCGACACCGGCCGGGCCACGCCGATGGCGTAGGCCACCTGCACTTCGCACTTGTCCGCCAGGCCGGCGGCCACGATGTTTTTGGCCACATAGCGCATGGCATAGCTGGCCGAGCGGTCCACCTTGGTGGGGTCTTTGCCGGAAAACGCGCCGCCGCCGTGGCGGGCCATGCCGCCGTATGTATCGACGATGATTTTGCGCCCCGTCAGCCCCGCATCTCCCTGCGGCCCGCCCACCACGAACCGGCCGGTGGGGTTAATCAGGTAGCGGGTGGTTTCGTCAATCATCTCCTTGGGCGCCACGGGCTTGATAACCTTCTCTATGATGTCCTCCCGTATCACGTCCAGCCCCACGCGCGGGTGGTGCTGCGCGGATACGATTATGGTATCCAGGCGGACCGGCCGATCGTTTTCATATTCCACCGTCACCTGCACCTTGCCGTCGGGGCGCAGGTAGGGCAGTTCCCGGGTTTTGCGCACCGTGGCCAGGCGCCGCGCCATGCGGTGGGCCAGGGAAATGGGCAGGGGCATCATTTCCGGTGTTTCGTTGGTGGCAAAACCGAACATCATCCCCTGGTCGCCGGCGCCAATGGCTTCTATTTCCGTGTCGGTTTCCTCGCCGGTGCGGGCTTCCAGCGCCTTGTCCACACCCATGGCGATGTCTGGCGACTGCTCGTCGATGGAAGTAAGCACCGCGCAGGTGTCGCAGTCAAACCCGAACTTTGCCCGGGTATAACCGATCTCCCGCACGGTTTCCCGCACCACCCGGGGGATGTCCACGTAACAACTGGTGGTTATCTCTCCTCCCACTAGCACCAGGCCGGTGGTCACGAAAGTCTCGCAAGCCACCCGGGCCACGGGGTCCTGGCCGATGATTTCGTCCAGGATAGCGTCGGAAATCTGGTCGGCCACTTTGTCCGGGTGCCCTTCAGTTACCGATTCCGAGGTAAACAAACGCTTGGCCAAATATCCAACCTCCTTTGCGATATTGTGCTGCCAGGCCTAATTACGGGATATTTATATTTTGTCCAGGGCCGAAAAATCATGCTTAATTCTAGCAAGGGCAGAATTTTTTGTCAACGCATACCAAATTACTAAGCCTGCCGCATAAAGCGGCAGGCTGTTGATGCCCGGCATTAGAGTGCACATACCTGGTTAAACTTGGCGATACTGGGTTTACCGCCCTGTTACGGCTGCGGGTCTACTTCCACCAGCACGGCGTCGACGCCGATCTTTTTCACCTTCTCCCAGGGTACCACGGTATCCCGGCCCGCGCTCAGCAGCCCGAAAAACCTGCGCGGCCCCTGCAGCACCAGGGCGCGCACCTTTCCCTCGCTCAGGTCCACGTGCACGTCCTTGACCGGGCCCAGCCTGGCACCGTCTTTCAGGTTGATGAAGTCTTTGCGGGTGAGATCCGTTATCTTGAACATGGCGGCCCACCTCCCGGGATTATACTATGCCGGTCCCGGCCCGGGTGTTACAAGCGGCCGCCTTATTTGTCCCCACTGCGGCCGGCATGGGCCGGCGCCGCTGCCGCCAGCCTTTGACGGGCCGCCGCGATGGCCCGGCGCACGGCCTCCGGGGCGGGGCCCCCGGGCACGGCGCGGGCCGCCACGCAGCGGTCAATGCCGATGGCTTGGTAAACGTCCTCGCCCGCGGCCGGCGAAAAGCGGCGCATTTCCTCCAGGGTGAGGTCCTCCAGGCATTTGCCCCGTTCCAGGCAGTAGGCCACCGCCCGGCCCACCGCGGCATGCGCCTCGCGGAAAGGGACGCCGCGCCGCACCAGGTAGTCGGCCAGGTCGGTGGCGTTGGTGAACCCGCCCCGGGCCGCCCGGGCCATGTTGTCCGCCCGCACCCGCATGGTGGCCACCATGGGCCGGAAAACCAGCAGGCACTTTTTCACGGTGTCCACCGCGTCAAACAGGGCCTCCTTGTCCTCCTGCATATCCTTGTTGTAAGCCAGCGGCAGCCCCTTGAGCATGACCAGCAGGGCGGTCAGGTCGCCGAACACCCGGCCGCTCTTGCCGCGCACCAGCTCGGCCACATCGGGGTTTTTCTTTTGGGGCATCATGCTGCTGCCGGTGCTGTAGGCGTCGTCCAATTCGATGAAGCCGAACTCGGTCGACGACCAGAGGATTATCTCCTCGCAGAACCGGCTCAGGTGCACCATGATGAGGGAGGCGGCGGCGGCGAATTCCACCGCAAAGTCCCGGTCGCTGACCGCGTCCAGGCTGTTTTCCGCTATGCCGTCAAAGCCCAGCTCCCGGGCCACGAATTCCCGGTCCAGGGGGAAGGTGGTGCCGGCCAGGGCCCCGGCGCCCAGGGGGCACACGTTAACCCGCCGGCGGCAGTCCCGCAGGCGGTCCATGTCCCGCTCGAACATCTGGCAGTAGGCCAGCAGGTGGTGGGCCAGGGTGACGGGCTGGGCCCGCTGCAGGTGGGTGTAGCCGGGCATGACGGTGTGCACGTGCTTCTCCGCCAGGTCCAGCAGGGCGGCTACCAGGCCCGCCAACAGCTCCAGCACCGCGTCGATTTCATCCCGCAGGTACATGCGCACGTCCAGGGCTACCTGGTCGTTGCGGCTGCGGGCGGTGTGCAGCTTCTTTGCCACTTCGCCGATCCTCTCAATGAGCAGCTGTTCCACGTTCATGTGGATGTCCTCGGCAGCAACGGAAAACTCCACGCGCCCCGCTTCGATGTCTTCCAGCAGTTCCTGCAGCCCGTTGATGATGGCCTCGGCTTCCTGCTGCCGGATGATGCCCGCGCGGGCCAGCATGCGGGCATGGGCCATGCTGCCGGTGATGTCGTAGCGATACAGCCGGCGGTCAAAGGATATAGAGGAATGAAAGTCGTCCACCAGGCGGTCCGTTTCCTTTTGAAAGCGGCCGCCCCAAAGCTTGGCCAATTTACCCACCTCTTTTGCCTTGTTGCCAGTCGGTTCGGGGGCGGGTCCGGGCCTGGATCCGGGAGCGGGCCCGGGCGCGGCTGCCGGCCTCCCGGCTGCGCGGTTATCCCCGCCCCCCCGCGTTACCTCAAGCCCGCCTTTCTCTCCATCAGCGCCCGCACTTTCAGGGGCAGGCCGAACAGGTTGATGAAACCGGCAGCGTCCGACTGGGTGTAGATCTCGTCCCGCCCGAAGGTGGCCAGTTCCTCGCTGTACAGGGAATAGGGGGAAGTGGCCCCGGCAGGCGTGCAGTTGCCCTTGTACAGTTTCATGCGCACCGTGCCGGTGACGGTGCGCTGGGTGACGTCCACAAAGGCATCCAGCGCTTCCCGCAGCGGTGAGAACCACACCCCGTCGTAAACCAGCTCGGCGTAGCGGGCGGCCACCAGTTCCTTGTAGTGCAGCGTTGCGCGGTCGATGGTTAGCAGCTCCAGCTCCCGGTGGGCCAGGTAGAGGATGGTGCCGCCGGGAGTTTCATAAACGCCGCGGGACTTCATACCCACCAGCCGGTTTTCCACCATGTCCACGATGCCGATGCCGTTGGCCCCGCCCAGGCGGTTCAGTTCCATCACCAGTTCCTCGGGAGGCAGCTCGCGCCCGTTAACTTGTTTGGGCACACCCTGTTCGAAGTAAATTTCCACGTAAGTGGGCTCGTCCGGCGCCTTTTCCGGCGGCACCGTGAGCATAAGCACGTCCCCCGGCGGCTCCTGGGCGGGGTCTTCCAGGGGGCCGCCCTCGTGGCTGAGGTGCCACAGGTTACGGTCCATGCTGTAAGGCCGGGACTTGGTAACCGGCACGGGGATGCCCCGGGCCGCGGCGTAATCGATGGCGTCTTCCCGGGAGCGGATGTCCCACTCCCGCCACGGGGCGATTACCTGCAGGTCCGGGTTCAGCGCCTTAACAGCCAGCTCAAACCGCACTTGATCATTGCCTTTACCGGTGGCGCCGTGGGCCACCGCCTCGGCGCCCTCTTTCTCGGCAATTTCCACCAGCTTTTTGCCGATGAGGGGGCGGGCCATGGAAGTGCCCAGCAGGTATTTGCCCTCGTAAACGGCCCCCGCCTTGAGGGTGGGGAAGATGTAGTCGGTGACGAATTCCCGCTTGACGTCCTCGATATAGATTTTGCTGGCCCCGCTGCGCAGCGCCTTGTCGCGCAGGGGCTCCAGTTCCTCCCCCTGGCCCACGTCGGCCACCATGGCGATAACCTCGCAGCCGTAATTTTCCTTCAGCCAGGGTATGATGATGGAGGTGTCTAAACCCCCGGAATAGGCCAACACCACTTTTTGCATGATTTTTCGCTCCCTTCCCGCGGGTAATATTTTAAAGCACGCGGCGGTGCTTATTTGGACGATGAGCAGCGCTATCCCGGGCGACGAAAGGCAAGTCAAGCATGCCGCCCTCGCCCGGCGACCGGGCTTACCCGGCCATGAGCAGCGCCATGACGAGCTACGAAAGGCAAAAAACGCGTAGGCCGCCCGCGCGACCGGGCTTACCTGGCCATGAGCAGCGCCATGACGGCTTTCTGGGCATGCAGGCGGTTTTCCGCCTCGTCGAACACCACAGAATGCGGCCCGTCGATGATTTCGGCGGCCACCTCCTCGCCGCGGTGGGCGGGCAGGCAGTGCAAAAATATATAATCGGGCGCCGCCTTGGCCACCAGGTGCTGGTTCACCTGGTAAGGGGCAAATACAGCAGCCCGCTCGGCCTGCTCGCTTTCCTGCCCCATGCTGGCCCAGACGTCGGTGACCACCACGTCGGCGCCGGTCACGGCCTCCGCGGGGTCGGCGGTCACCGTGATCACGGCCCCCGTTTCCGCAGCGTCCTGCCGCGCCGCCGCCACTATTTCTTCCCGCGGCCAGTAGCCCTCGGGCGCCCCCACGCTGATGTGCATACCCGTCTTGGCGCAGCCGAAGAGCAGCGAATGGCAGACATTGTTGCCGTCGCCCACATAGGCCAGCTTCAGCCCGGCCAGTTTGCCCTTGTGCTCGCGCACCGT